>JAFYDF010000020.1 GCA_017544935.1 Clostridia bacterium | reverse complement strand
CAACATAGGTAAAGTGCCGGTACAGCACACTGACTCCGTTAGCACAGAGCGTTTCTTCGACCGCTTCCAATAGTGAAAGAGCGGTGCTTTCATCCACGCTCTGAAGGCTCTGAAGATACAGCGCAACTGTATCATCCAGGCTTTTGTGATTGAGCGTATCGCTGCCTTTTCTTTGCTCCAGGGAATTGTATACATACAGCCTATCGGAAGTAGTATTCTGCTTTTTACGCATTGCCACATATGCTTCCAGATAGGAGGTCGAGATCTGTGAAGTCGAGGATACTGTGCTGCCTGCACTGTAAACGGTATACGGCGGTGTATCTGTATCCAGCACCGAGGCAAGCTCCTTCATGCATTCGATCCGCACATCATCATTGCTTTTGCGAGTCGCGATAAATGCGGCGAGGCCCGTTTCTTCCACAAGAACGCCGTACAGAACCGCATGTACGCCCGGCAGATACAGCGGACCATGCAGCTGCCCGTCTTCAGGCTCGGCTGCTGTCGTGAGGATTACAAAGTACTGGACTGCACTGCAGAAATCGGGATAGGTATACTGCAGCGTCTCAAGCAGCCATTCGTTTTCCTTCCCGCGAAGCAGTTCCATCATCAGCTGGTCATGTACTATCGGAAGCACGACTGCACCACGCTCTTCCATGGTCTCCATGTTTGCGGTTATTTTGTCCAGGTGCTGATGGATGGCCATAAACTCATCGATGTTTCCATCATTCGGCACTATTTTCATGAGACGCTGGACAGGCTTGTAACTATAGCGTGAAAGAAGCAGAGCGGAAACAATTGCCAGGAATGTGCACAAGGCAATCAAAAGCAGGGAACGCTGCAGGGAGGCTGTTGCACCGGCAGAAAGCAGATCCCTGCGGATGCCGCTGATGATCTGGATACCGAATATGTTGGTCTTGTAGCGCATGATCGAATAACTGTCGCCGCTGATATTCTTCTCATATAGAGTGTAAACAGGCCCGCTGAGCAGCTGCTTGCGCATTTCCTCATTCTGCGGCTGTGCTTCCGATGAACCGATCAGGTTATACTTGGCGCTGTATAGAAACAGATAATCCAGCGGCAGGTCCAAATAGTCAGCGAAAATCGCTTTGAGGTCATTGATATTGATCAGAAAAATAAAAGTGCCGCTGTGCGATAGGCTGTATGACGGGAACGGGAAAGTAAAGGCCATCAGATCCGTTCCTATGATCCTGCCGTTCTCCCACTTGCTCAGCTGCCAGCTGCCGATTGAGCTGGAGGTAACAATCTGGGTGAAAAAATTGGAATAGTCGAGGTCAACGTATTCCGAAAGGTTTCTCTTGACGGTTTCATATGCCTGAGGGCCTTCAGAGGTATAGAGCATTTTGTCGCCTATGAAATAATACATTGCCTGCAATCGGATCTTGCTGTTCTTTTCTGTGGTCGCCAGATAGCCTGGCAGATAACGCTCAAGCAAAGAAGGATTGCTGTTGGATATGGCAACGGAGACTTCGGCATCATCCTCAAAGTGCTGGACAGTCTGCTGCATGTCTTCCATGATCGCGTCCATGTGGCTGGCGACCTGTACGATTGCACGCTGGTACTGCTGTGCGGCGGCATCACGGTTTGCATGCACCGTATTGATACAGATGATAACGCCCAGCAGCACGACCGGAATGATCGAGATCAGGCAGTATGTTATGAAATATTTTCGATACCAGCTTCTAGTCTGCATTTTGCCTCCCCGACTTCAGATTATACTTCCTCTTTTGGACGCAGGGGGATTCCCGGCTGCGGCGGTACCATCCAGTAGGGATAGCCGCTGCCGTCGTAGAATACGCGAGGCATGCGGTCAGGATCCTTGTCAAGAAGTGCGGTCATTTCCTCGATATCTGCCTGATACTCAGGTTTCGAGTACACGTTTTCAAATTCATCGGGATCTTTGCTCAGATCATATAGCTCGCGGTACATCGTGCCTTTGAATCGGGTCAGTACCAGTTTCCTGTTGTTATGGATGATCGCAACCTGGTTATCCTTTTCCGAGATGATATCCTGAGGCGCGGATGCTTGGTCCGTGCAGTCGCGTCCGTCGCATTCCAAAGCTTCACCGAAAGCTTGACGCATCGTTGTGGGCAGGAGATCCAGGTTGGATGCATATTCCGGGTGCTCGATGCCCTGTGTCTGTCCGGGAAGATGAATAATCAGCGGGATCTGCAGCACATCTTCATACACCGCGCTGTTCTTGGCCCAGATGCCGTGATGCCCGCTCAT
>JAFYDF010000019.1 GCA_017544935.1 Clostridia bacterium | reverse complement strand
CGCAATGCCGTTCTCCATGGCGCCGATAGCCAGGCGGTAATCAAAATGAATATCCGCGACCAGCGGCACAGGGCTGCCGTCCACGAGCGTGCGCACTGCTTTGACACAGTCTTCATCATATACTGAGACGCGCACGATATCGCATCCTGCATCCGCCAGTTCGCGGATCTGGGATAATGTTGCCGCAGGATCGCGTGTATCCGTATTCGTCATTGATTGTACAGAAACGGGAGCACCGCCGCCCAAAGGCAGGCTGCCGATCTGCATTGCACGTGTTTTCATAGAACTCCTTCATTCTGCAGGTTCGCCTGCGTAAACAAAACGCCCTTCCTGCAAACGCCAGAGCGTCTCACTGATAAACGCATACCTGCCCAGATACTGATCGTTTGGATCATTGATCATCTGACGGAAACGTACTTCGCCTTTTTCGTATTCTGCGGACGTGTTCTCCCAATATCCCGTCGGCTCTTCCTTTGTCCATGTCAGCATTTTGAACCAGATATGCGGATAACGCTGCGCGCAGGCAAAGCAGAGCTGCTGGAAAAAGCCTTCATCCGAACGGATGTTTATACGTGATACAGCAGAAGTAAGGACTCCCACCTGCACCACTGTCCTGCTTCTTCCCGGGGAATCGCCTCCGCCTTCCGGGTGCGCGCGCATGAAGTCTTCAATCACATGTCGTGTCCATCTGGCAGGACGCTCTTTGTTGAAATAAAAGGTGAGAAGTGATATATCCGCCATCCTGATCAGCCAAAGAAATTGAGCACATCATGGAAGGTGAAAAAGAGCATGAGTCCGATCAGGAAGATGTAGCCGACCAGATGGACATATGCCTCTACTTTCCTGTTGACGGGCCTGCGAAGGATCATTTCGATTACTACGAACACAATGCGGCATCCATCCAGTCCCGGGATCGGGAGGAGATTCACAAGGCCGAGGTTGATTGAGATCACGATGAGCATGTTCAGATAGCCCATCATTTTGTATTCCCTGGTCTGCTCAGCGATAATGCTGATCACGCCGACCGGGCCGCTCATCTGGTCTATGCCCTCGCCGCGGGTGACCAGGTTTTTGAGCGCTGTCAGAATTGCTCCGCCGGCATCCACACACACATCAGCTGTGTGGCTGATCGTTTTGCCAAACCCCGCACGGGTCCAGACAACATCCACACTCTGTGTCATGGTCACGCCGATCATGTAGCGCCCCTCGGTGCTGATGTAATCGGGCGTCATATACAGCGTATGCTCGCCATCTGTGCGGCTGACCTTTACTTCAAGCGGTGCTGTTCCGTCCCATGCGGTGATCTTCTCAGAGAAGTTACCGTTTATGACTTCGCCGTTTACTTCCGTTATGATATCTTCTGCCAGCATCCCTGCCTTGTCGGCAGGAGAATCCTTGGTCACAGACACGATCTGTGTGGTAATGGTATCTCCCTCGTACGGCAGTCCGTATGCAGAGAAGAAGATCAGCGCGGCAACAAACGCCAGCACGAAATTCATGATCGGGCCGGCTGCCATTACAATCAGGCGTTTCCATGCAGGCTGTATCGTAAATGAACGCGGATCGGTTTTCTCCTGCTCACCGGTGATATCGTCCTCGCCATAGAAGGCGCAGAAACCGCCGCCCGGAATCGCACGCAGCGAATACTCAGTACCGCTCTTTTTGCTCTTCCGTGAAAATATTTTCGGGCCAAAGCCCACGCCAAATGCACGCACCGCGATCCCGCAGGCACGCGCTGCCGTAAAATGCCCAAGCTCATGCACAGTAACCATGATTCCCAGCAGAAGCAGAGCAAGAATAACATACAATATCGTTGACATAATTACAGTTTCTCCATGATCTCACGTGCCGTGCGGCGCGAAGCTGCATCGGCAGCATAGACCTGTTCAAGTGTATCCGCAGCCTGATCGCCCATACGCTGCAGCGTCTCGGTGACGATCTCACCAATCTGCAGGAAGCCGATCCTGCCCGCACGGAAGCCGGCATTGGCTTCCTCGTTAGCTGCATTGAGCATGCAAGCAGCGGCACCGCCGGCCTTCAGTGCTTCGTACGCCATTCCGACTGCCGGAAAGCGCTCCGGGTCCACGGCGCTGAACGTACACTGGCCGATTGCGGTGAAATCCGCCTGAGGCGCAGCAGTCTCAATTCGCTGTGGGTATGCCATCGCATATGCGATCGGCACACGCATATCAGGCGCGCCTAGCTGTGCCAGCACAGCACCGTCACGGAAGCGCACCATTGAATGCACAATGCTCTGCGGATGGATCAGTACTTCGATCTGTTCTGGCTTCGCGTCAAACAGCCAGCGGGCTTCTATAATCTCAAGCGCCTTGTTGAACATGGAAGCACTGTCCACCGTGATCTTGGCCCCCATGCTCCAGTTCGGATGTGCGAGCGCCTGTGCCAGTGTGACATTCCTGAGCTGCTCCCGGGTATAGTTCCGGAACGGTCCGCCTGATGCAGTCAGCAGGATCGCTTCGTAAGGATTTCCCTGTGCTGCTTTCAGGCACTGGTATATGGCGCTGTGCTCGCTGTCAACAGGAATCAGCACAGGGCCTTCAGACGCATCCGCACAGCAGGCCATGACCAGTTTTCCACCGGCCACCAAAGCCTCTTTATTGGCGAGCAACACACGCCGGCCGGCTTTCCGGGCAGCAAGCACAGCCGGAAGCCCGACCATGCCAACGACCGAAACGAGTACATCGTCACATGGAACCCCGCCTGCAGCGCACAGCAGCGCTTCCTCGCCAAACCGCCAGTCGCAAAAGCGGAGATCATCGGGGATCTCGGCTTCAGCTGCCGAAATACCTGTCAATCCCGCCATCTGCGGTCTGAACGCGCGCACCTGCTCAAACAGCAGTCTGGTATTGCTGTGCGCGGTCAGCGCCGCGATCCTGAACATACCCGGATGCAGTGCCGCTATCGCCAGGGCCTGCGTTCCGATTGAGCCTGTACTTCCAAGAATAGAAATTGTCCGCATTTACTTTCTTACCACATGATTGATTGATACAAATACACGAGCAGTGCCACAAAGAGTACGCTGTCAAGGCGGTCCATCATTCCGCCGTGACCCGGGAAAATCGTGCCGTAATCCTTGACACCGCAGTGGCGCTTCACAAGTGATGCGAAAAGATCGCCGATCTGTCCGACGATACCGCCGACAAGACCGATAATCGCAAAATGCCACAGCGGCGGCAGAGCGGAATTTGACGCCCCGCCTGTGGTTGCATAAACGATCCACCAGATGACCAGTGCAGTGATCTCGCTGCCAACCAATCCGGCAACCGCGCCGGCCACTGTTTTGTTGGGGCTCACTGCAGGAATTAGTTTCGTTTTCCCAAAGCGGCTGCCAATGAAATACGCTGCGGCGTCGCCGATTGTAGGGACCAGGAAAGTCGTGCAGAGAAGCATCACCTGCAGCCAACGGTAAGGCGCATTGATCTGCGCAAGCAGACACATACCCGGCAGTGATACCGCGAACAGCGGCATCAGGGTCACCAGGATATCTTCCAGCTTCGGTTCCTTATGAAAGAGCACATATGCCGTAGTTATAATCGTGGTCGCGACAAGGATCACCAGAAGCATACGGTTGTCATATAACATGAACACAGGGATGCTTGCTATCGTCGCTGCCCAGATAGGCCACCGCACGACCTGATGCCCATGATCACGCAGGGCGCGAATCATTTCATACTGCGCGATACCGATCGCAATAATGCAGATCGTAGAGCATATCCAGCCACCTACATAAATAGCAAAAGCGAGCGCCAGGATCAGAATGGAACCTGTAATGATACGGGTCTTCATGCTCTTCTTCATGATGTTCTACCTCCGAAACGGCGGTCTCTGCGGGCATATGCATCCAGCGCGGCATGATAATCATCCAGTGAGAAATCCGGCCACAGCACTGTCGGGAACAGCATTTCCGCATACGCGCACTGATACAGCAGGAAGTTGCTCTGACGCAGTTCTCCACTGGTGCGGATCAGGAGGTCCACATCAGGCAGTCCCTGTGTATAGAGCTCCGCTTCAAAATCACCTGCCGTGATCTCCTCTGCGCGCATCTCGCCGCGTTCCACTTTTTCTGCCAGTTTCTTTGCTGCCATCAGGATCTCATCGCGTCCGCCGTAATTGATGGCGATATTCAGTTTGAGACCTGTATTCGCTTCAGTCCGCTTTTCCGCCTGGATCACAGCCTGACGCTGCGGACCTGGCAGGCCGTTCTTGTCCCCCAGGATACGGATGCACACGTTTTTTTCATCGAGCTCATCGATCTCGCTGGTGAAGTACTCCAGAAGAAGGTTCATCAGCGCACCGACTTCCGCCGCACTGCGTTTCCAGTTTTCCGTGGAAAAGGCAAACAGCGTCAGCGCCTCGATCCCGATATCACTGCTCTCACGGATGATTGCACGCAGTGTTTCGGTACCTCTGCGATGTCCCTGCGCTACCTGCAGCGCATGTGCTTTCGCCCAGCGGCCGTTGCCGTCCATGATAATAGCCACATGGCGCGGCAGGCGTTCCCGCGTATCGCTCATTTTCCTTCTCCTTTTGGATCGCCGTCTTTGAAATAGGCTGCGATCAATGTGTTCCCGCGTACAACGAGTACGCGCGGCGTAAGATTCTCCCCCGCCGCGCGCTCTCCGGTAAACTTGATGTCAGGCGTCCGGCCAGCTGCGCTGAACAGTTCCAGCGCCTGCGCCAGCGGCAGACCCAGGCAGCTTTTCGCCAGGGTGTCCGTTCCGTCCGTATATCCCGTCAAACCGCCATAATCTCCTTTTCCTTTTCGGCAGCAATCTTGTCGATATCCTTGATGGCGTTGTCGGTCGCCTTCTGCATCTCATCCTCAGCCTTACGCTGATCATCTTCGGTGATCAGGCTGTCCTTCTTCAGCTTCTTGAACTGCTCCATGGCATCGCGGCGGATATTGCGGCTGGCTACTTTGGCTTCCTCAGCCGTCTTGCGCACGACCTTGGTCAGTTCACGGCGGCGTTCCTCGTTCAGTTCGGGAACGATCAGGCGGATCACATGGCCGTCATTGGACGGGTTCATGCCCAGATCGCTCTTCTGAATAGCTTTCTCAACGAGCGGAATGGCTTTCGTATCCCACAGGCTGATGACCAGCATGCGCGGTTCGGGCGCAGACATATTGCCCATCTGATTCAGTGGCGTCTGCGTGCCGTAATAGTCCACGGTAATGCGGTCCAGGATCTGCGGGTTGGCGCGGCCGGCACGCAGTGAGGCCATCTCACGCTTAAAATTTTCACGTGTTTTGCCCATGCGGTCAATTGCGTCTTTAATAATATCTTTGTACTCCGGCATACTTGCATCCTCCGTTTCTCTATCTCGTATGCACATATTTTATCGCCTTTTCAGGCGTATGGCAACCCCTAAGTTATTCTTCCTCCGGCGGGTCGGCCAGAATGACTTTCACCTTTTCAACACGCACGCCATGTGCTTCCAGCACGCGGACGGTAAAGCGGTCCCAGGTAAAACTGTCGCCTGCTTTGGGGAAACGGTCCAGCTGCTCGGTCACCCAGCCGCCTACCGTGTTATACTCAGAATCGAATTCCTGAGGTTCGTAATCGCACACGTCAAACAGGTCAT
>JAFYDF010000146.1 GCA_017544935.1 Clostridia bacterium | reverse complement strand
GACCTGCATAGGCGTAAAAGGAACGGATTCCTTCATGCGCGGAGACACACGGGGAGGCTCTTTCTGGGGTCCGGATGTTGCTTCAATCAGCCATGTGGACTCCTGCTGATAAGCCGGTGACGGGAGGTAGAATGTCCAGCCACCGCCATAATCGGTGAACCTGGAAACGAGCTCAGGATGCATATAATGATCAAAATGTGCGTGCGTGATCAGTACATTACGGTAATTACGCATGTCCAGCCCGCGATAGACGCAGTGGCCGAAAGTATCCACTGAAAAGTCAATCATCAGGTCGTCTACCGTCGCCTGGGAACGAGTACGGATCTCCGGTCCGCCGTGTGTGCGCGCGTACTCACAGATACGGCAGGAGCAGAACAATTCCGGAATTCCGGCTCCGCCGCCTGTACCGTAATAAGTTATCAGCATGATGAAAAACCTCCGCTTAGATTGACGAATGATAACGCTGACATTATAATAAGACCGAAGAAACGGAAAGTCAAACAAAGGGTGAGAATAATGCGGTATACAATTGGTATCGATTATGGCACCATGTCCTGCAGGGCGCTCGTGATGGACGCGCTTACAGGCGCTGTCTGCGGCATCAGCGAGTGTGTTTATCATGTTTACGAAGGTCATCTTCCCGACGGCACAGTATTGCCTGACCGTATGGCGCTGGCAGATGCGGCGGAATACCGTACGGCGCTTGTAAAGGTCGTCCGTGATGCGATCGCGGCAGCAAAGATCAATGCTGCAGATGTTGTCGGTATGGCGGTGGATGCCACCTCGATGAGCCTTGTCCCGTGTAAGTCAGACGGTACCGCACTTTGCTGCCTGCCCGAATGGAAGAGTGAACCGCATGCATATATCCGCCTTTGGAAAAGCTATACGGCAACCAGGGAGGCGGAAGAAATCGGTTCTCTGGCGCGTGAGCAGAAGCGCGGGTTCCTGGCTGCGTGCGGCGGGTATCCTTCCAGCGAAGGCGCGTATCCCAAAATGCTCGAAACGATCCGGAAAGCACCGGAAGTATATGAAGCAGCGGATGTGTTTGTCGATCTCGGGGAATGGCTGAACTGGCAGCTGACCGGGGAACTGACGCGCGATACGGGCACGATGGGACTGAAAAACTATTGCTGGGATGGAAAGACACTTGCGGATGCTGATTTCTGGCCGCAGCTGGATTCGCGCCTCACAAATGTCAATGATAAGCTGCGCGGCGAGATCTTACCGTGGGGAAGCAAAGTAGGATGCCTGACTGCAGAGATGGCGTCCGAAATGGGCCTGAAAGCAGGAATCTCCATTGGTGCGGCAGGTCTGGACGGCCATTGCCCGATCATGGCGATCGGGTTACATAATGTCGGCGATGCCATGCTGACGATCGGCACTTCCGGGGTGTTGGCTATCCTGGCGACTGAATGGAAGGTAATTCCCGGCGTATGCGGCGCCGGGTGGAATACGGCTACTCCCGGGTACTACGCATATGATATGTGCCAGAGCGGTGTAGGCGACATGTTCGGCTGGTTCGTGAAGAACTGTGTTCCTGCGCGCTATGAGGAAGAAGCAAAAGCACAGGGGATATCCGTACACACGCTGCTTAGCCGGAAAGGGTTCGCATTGCCTGTTCGCCCGGATGCGCCTGTCGCAGTCGACTGGTGGAATGGCAGCCGCTGTGTTGTGGTGGATCAGACGCTGAGCGGGGCGATCAGCGGACTGCGGTTGTCCACAACACCGGAAGAGATCTACTGTGCATTGGTGCAGGCGGCCGCGTTCGGGGTGCGTGTTATGATCGAGCATGCCGAAAGCTGCGGGGTTCCGGTGAACAGGATCTGTGTGTGCGGCGGGATCGCTGCCAAGAATCCGCTGCTGGTGCAGTGCTATGCAGATATTCTGGGACGTACCCTGGAAGTCTCAACGCTGCCCAATAGTGCGGCAGCCGGCGCTGCGATCGGCGCGACAGCAGCAGCCGGTATATACTCGGACCTGAATGAAGCCATGGCTGCTTTGTCAACAACTGAGTTTATTGTTTATGAGCCGGACATGCAGAAGCATGCCGCATATGAAGCGTTGTATTCGCGTTATCTGAGGATGCGTGAAGATATTCGCAAAGAATAACAGGAATAATGCTATATACTCTATCCGGATACAGAAAAAGCGGGTGGATCATCATGATCTACCCGTTTTTCTGGTGGTTGGTTTGGAAAAGATTTCTTGGTCCAGAGCGATATTAATTGTCGCAATAAGAAATATTATATCCGGGTATACAGGCCCGGCGGCGATGACGACGATTGTACACTTATCCGAATTAAAAAATCTATAATCAAATGGAAATGGTTCTACGATCCTGCTGTGCACCAGACTGCAAACGTGCGGGACTTTAAGTCTGGCGGGCCTGCTAAAGGAGGCTTATGCACGCTTTCGCCGACGCCTGTCAAACAGAGAGCCCAGACCAAGGCAGAGAAGTGAGTTGAGGACGATCGTGCCGACAAAACCCCAGAACGGCGGCATGGCGCTGAAACGTCCCGGTGCGCTCAGCTCCGGCACCACCTTGCAGATCAGCACGACGATCATATGCAGAATATCGGTCAGCACAGTAGCGTAGGCAGTGCAGATCCAGTAAGAAGGCATATAAAGCAGGGGCAAAGATTCCAGCGTGTTCCGGATAGACAGAATGATCTCCGACGGGAAAATATACGACATATCCGCATTTACAAACACATAGGCGCACAGCGAAAACAGGAACGGAAACAGCAGGAAATCCGCGAATACGGACGACTGCTTCAATACGAAGCAGTAAATCAGATAAAGCACCGGATACAGCGTCAGGATCGCGAAGAATGTGATCGCCGGCGGCATGGAGGACAGCACTCTCCCTGCAAGCAGCGGAATGTAGCCCATGAAGAAAGCCAGCGCTTTGGGGAGAAGGTAAAACTTTCCATGTTCCTTCTCGCGGAAAAACTTAATGACACCGAAGATGAAAACTCCGGCGATTTCAAGATTGCACAGATGCAGGATCAGCTTGGAAGTATACAGGGTACTGCCATTGCTTGACCCGATATACGTGACCAGCCACAGCAGCAGCGCCGGGGCAGCTACACCGTAGGTGACAACCACGAGCGCCAGGATCGGCACAAACATGATCAGAAATGTCATGAGCACCAGGAGCCCATTTGTTCCAACAATGGAGTTTCCTATTTGTGCCAGCGTGACTGCCCAGCAGGCGATGCTGTAATAGATGACCGGCACGCTGAGTGCTGCCTTGGTATATACCAGGAGCGTGTTCTGCTCTATGCTGTAGGAACCGGGTGTGTATAGCAGCAGAAGCCCCAGAAAAAGAATGGCTGTGGGGAACAGCAGCTGCTGACCATAGGCGACAACGGTAAAAAGCGGTCCGATCAGCAGGGCCAGGAAGCCGCCGATCGCATACCATTCACCATATAGATCATCATGAAACGAGTAGGCATAGTATCCGCCTGCTCCATCCGAAACCAAATGGAAAAACATACCGTCCCCCCTCGTGAAATTGCAAAGCCGATCTTGTCCCGCAGTAGTAGCTTCAAATCCTGATTTAGTGAAACAGAAATCTGTTGCCCATAGTATAGACCATCTGCCTGTAGCCGTCAATGCGCTCTATAACTGTGTGGCAGATCCTTTGAAATGTGCTGTCAGGAATTGGAATAAAATCGGAAAGACAGAATAAGACTGTTCGGATACTGGGGAAAGATCTGTCGCACGGAGTAACAATGGGTTTCTCTAAAGTATCAGTTGTCTATTTACTGAAGAAAGATTTTTCTCTTATATGTTTTGAGACAACTCCTGCTGCTCTGCCCACCTTGTAAAACTGTCACAGGCGGAAAGAAAATTCTTGCTTTTCTATTTATTTTTTATTACAATATATTACGCATCCTTGTAACAAAATGGATGCTATGGCGAGGTGCTATCAATGAAAAGATTCTTTTTGATTTTTATTGTGCTGCTTACTGTCTGCTGCTTTGCTTTTGCGGAAGAAGTGCAGCCTTTGAAATATGGCGATAAGGGAGACGCGGTGCTGCAGCTGCAGACGCGTCTGAAAGAGCTGCTGTATTATAAGGGTCCGCTGAGCGGCCAGTTTGCTGAAGTAACGCGTTCTGCTGTACAGGATGTGCAGAAAGCATATGGTCTCGAACAGACCGGCATTGCGGACGCCGATACCCAGGCGATCATATATGGTGAATGCTACCGCGAGCTTCGGTATAACATGTCGGGCACAGATGTGAGCCGCCTGCAGGAAGCACTGAAACTGTATCAATACTATACTGATAAAGTCAGCGGAAACTATCTCAAGAACACGCGTGCTGCCGTTGCTGCTTTCCAGAAGGACCAGGGACTGCCTGAGACCGGAATCGCTGACGTCAAGACACAGGAGCTCCTGTATTCTGGCAAAGTCGTTCTGCCTACTCCTACTCCTACGCCCGTACCGACACCGACTCCCGCACCGACAGCAACACCTGCACCTACTCCGGTACCGGATCTGAGCTTCCAGGGCACGCTGCGGTCAGGAGATACCGGCGCACGTGTGAAATTGGTCCAGGAACGCTTGGCAGCTCTGGGTTTCTTTGAGGGCAAGGTAACGACAGGATATTACGCACGTACGACTGCCGCGGTGCAGGCCTTCCAGCGCCATAACGGTCTGAAAGTGGATGGTGTGGTTGGAGAAGAGACCTGGAAACGGCTGTTCGCAGAGAGTGCGGTACCGGCGTCCGCAACCGCTGTCCCGCCGACTCCTGTCCCGTACTTTATTGAAGTAGACGTTAAGAACCAGGTAACTAAAATCTTTACCCGCGACGAGCAGGGCGAGTTCAACGTACTGTACAAGACCTTCATCTGTTCTACCGGTACGAAAGGTTATCCGAGTGATGTCGGTGTATGGACACTGAGCGGACGTCATGCCTTATGGGCACAGTTCCCCAAGTGGGGTGGCGGTACAGCGCAGTACTGGACACAGATCAACGATAACATTGCGTTCCATTCCGTAATGTACCGTAATTATGACGCGAACGACCTGGTGGAGTCTTCCTACAACAAGCTGGGATCCCGCGCGTCGCACGGCTGTATCCGTCTGACTGTGCCGGATGCTAAATGGATTTACAACAACTGCGGTGAAGGCGTGCAGGTCTGGATTCATGAAGATGGAGAAAGCGATCCCGAGCTGACCTACTCTCTCAAGCCCGGTGCGATCAATCCGAATACGCACATGAATTATGTAACTCCGACTCCGACGGTAAAGCCTGCTTATGACCCGGCAGTTCCGCCCGAGAATATCCGTCAGATGGGTAACGGTACCAAAGGCGCCGATGTGTACTGGGTGCAGATGCGCCTGACTGAGCTGGGCTTCTATCATGGATCGATCACGGGTGAGTACCGCGGGGGAACCCAGGAAGCGGTCAGGGCATACCAGCGTTCTGTTGGGCTTTCAGCGGACGGCGTCGCGGGCAGACTGACACTGAGCCGTCTGTATGGGGATGCCAAGAAAGAAGCGGAAGAAGCAAAGGAAGAGATTCCTACGCCTGTGCCGGATCAGACACCGGCTCCGGGTGAGACAGAAATGCCGCCGATCATTTACAACGACGGCACGAACGGATAAACCAGACAGAAAATACCAGGGCAGATCACACAGTGATCTGCCCTGAATGATTTTTGGCTTAGGAAAGGTATCAGGCGACCTCGCCTGTTTCGGTATACATTGCGTAAAGCTGCGCATAGAGGCCGCCTTTCTGCATGAGCTCCTTATGCGTTCCCTGCTCCTGGATGCCGTCTTCCGTCAATACCCAGATGATATCGGCATTACGGATCGTAGTCAGACGGTGCGCAATCGTAAAGGTCGTACGGCCGTGGGCGAGCTTTTCAAGGGACTCCTGGACCAGACGCTCGCTTTCATTATCCAGGGCACTTGTGGCTTCATCAAGAACGAGGATGGGCGGATTCTTCAGAAAAACACGGGCTATGGAGATGCGCTGTTTCTGGCCGCCCGAAAGCTTGACACCGCGCTCGCCGACATACGTATCATAACCGTTGGGCAGCTGGCGGATAAAGGAGTCCGCGCCTGCACGGCGGGCTGCCTCGATCACTTCTTCACGAGTAGCGTTCTTCTTGCCGTAGGCGATATTGTCTGCTACAGTGCCGCTGAACATGTAAACTTCCTGCTGTACCATGCCGATGCTGTTGCGCAGGGACTCCAGCGTGACCTCGCGGATATCTTTCCCATCGATGGTGATCCGTCCCGCTGTAACGTCATAGAAGCGTGGGATCAGGTTGCAGAGCGTTGTTTTTCCGCCGCCGGACGGGCCGACTACAGCCACGTTCTGGCCGGGGGAAACGTGCAGATCAAGATCGCTTAAGACCTCATGTGTCTGGTCATCACTGTAATGGAAACCGACATGCTCAAAGCTGATCTCCCCGCGTACGTTCTCAAGCGGCTTGGCATTGGGAGAATCTTTGATCTCTGCCGGTGCATCCATGATTTCACAGAAGCGCTCGATGCCGGTCATGCCGTTCTGAAACTGCTCGGTCGAATCAACGATCACACGGATGGAAGTCAGAAGCGTTGAAACATAGAGCAGGTAGGCCGTATAATCACCAACACCAATCTTCCCGTGGATCAGGAACAGTGCGCCGGCTACGACTACGATGATGTACATAAGGCCGTCATGAAGACGGGTGGATGTACCGAAGCCTGCCATGTAATGGTAGCGTTTCTTTTTGAGACGCAGGAATTCAAGGTTTCCAGCATCGAACTTTTCTTCTTCGAGCTGTTCATTTGCGAAAGATTTTACCACACGGATACCGAGCAGTGTGTCTTCCACCTGCGCGTTGATCTCACCGACCTGATGACGGCATTCCCTGCCGGATTTGCGCATGAGCTGGTTAAAGTAGCGCGTGAAGTAGACCATGAAAGGAAGTACGGCAAAGATCAGCAGCGTCAGGTAGATGTTCATTCCCGAGAGAACGATAAAGGCAATGACCACCTTAATGCCGGAGATCAGGAAGTTTTCCGGCGCGTGATGTGCGAATTCAGTAATATCAAAAAGGTCACTGGTGATCCGGCTCATGATCTGGCCGACTTTGGTGTTATTGTAGAAACTGAAAGAAAGCTGCTGCAGATGATGAAACAGGTCATGGCGCATATCGGTCTCGATCTTAGCGCCCATGTTGTGGCCTTCGGACTGCATATAATAGTTTGCACCGGCGTCAATAATACGCAGAAGAATATACAGCGCACCCAGCTTGAGCACAAGCCCTGTCGTCAGCGCGCCGGCAGTGCCGAGGGCACCATTGGTGATGCGGCGCACGATCAGCGGCAGCACAAGCTCGCAGACAGTGGTCAGACTGGCGGCAAGCAGGTCGCTCGCAAGCAGCCATTTATACTTATAAAAATAAGGAATAAACCTCTTAAGCAGAACACGTGTAGGTATCTGGTGTCGTTGCGGCTGCTGCATAATGACCTCCGATAGTACTCAGTGGGGGAAAGAAAGTATGGCGACCGCGCTGAGGAGCGCGTCGGTGTCGGCACCGGCCAGAAACAGGGAATATGCGGCGTCATCTGTCGCATAGTAGGCACAGGATCCACGGGCGCCCGTTGCGGTAATCAGCCCGGCGCCGCCGACTGTCCATACATGCTGCGTGTCGAGTTCAAGACCATCTTCGCGGAGAAGCTGCGCGGCGCTTGCAGGCCGTACGGCAGATATGACCAGCCCATTGTCCCGCTGCCAGCGCAGGATGCGTGCATTCAGACTGCCGAGCACGGCGTCCTCCACAACTCCAATGCCGCCGGCACGGTCGTGGGGCACATCGCACCCGAAAGCCGCGATCAGGTTATCCAGGTTGTTGCTCTGTACACCGCCTATACTCTGCAGGGACTCGGAGGTGTCGGAAGCAACATGCTTCTCCGAAGCACCGAGAATAGGCAGCGCAAAAAAGACAGCTGCCAGGAGGAGGAGCCCGAACAGGGCAGATAGTTTACGCAGCACGGCAGGTCCTTTCTCAGCGGGTCATCATGGTGACATCGAAATGGCGGTTGTTGTCAATAGTGATCAGCGCACAGTCACCTGTACCGATGCATGCACCGGGATTGATCATCAGTACGCCGCTCTCTACACGGCAGCAAGGTTCATGCGTGTGTCCGAAACAGCAGATGCGCGCACCGCGGCCAGCGGCGGCATCTGCCAGTGTATACAGTTCCTGTTTGACACCATAGCGGTGACCGTGTGTAACAAAAATGGGAACGCCGCCTATGTCGACAAGCATTTCATCTTCATGGGAGTCCATCCATCCGTCACAGTTTCCGCGAACGGCGACTACCTGCAGAATATTACCGCCGATGAAATCGGCATCACTGGCATGATCCCCACAGTGGATCAGTGCGTCCAGACGTCCGTTTGCTTCCAGTTTCAGGAGAGCCATTTCCATCTGTCCGCGGTCACCATGGGAATCACTGATCACACCGATACGCTTCATAGCAGCTCCAGTGCTTTCTGCATTGAGCGCGCGCGGTGGCTGATGCGGTTCTTTTCTTCAGGTGCCATTTCGGCAAACGTACGGCCGTCTTCATATTCAAAGAGCGGATCATATCCGAACGTGCCGCTGCCGCGCTTCTCAAACGTGATACGGCCGGGGCATTCGCCGCGAACGATCTGTGTGGGCTTGAACGGGGAAGCGATCGCGATGCAGCTGACGAAGCAGGCAGTACGCTGATCAGCAGGTACATCGGCAAGGTTCTTCAGCAGCAGTGCGTTATTGTCATCGTCCGAATGCTGTTCACCGGCATACCGGGCGGAATATACACCGGGCGCTCCGCCAAGGGCATCCACGCTGAGTCCGCTGTCATCCGCCAGGGTCAGGTATCCTGTAGCCTGCATGACTGTCTCGGCTTTGATGCGCGCGTTTTCCTCAAACGTGCTGCCGTTCTCAATGATTTCATCGGTAAAGCCTGCATCACGCATGGAAAGCACATCATACCGGTCGCCCAGCATGGCGGACAGTTCCTCAAGCTTATGTGCGTTATTGCTGGCCAGGACGAGCTTCTGCTTCTGGCCGATCACCTGTGCGCGTTCACCAAGCGCCTCGCGCTGGCATTCCATGAGCTGGCGACAGCCGCTCTCGCCCAGATCGATCAGCGTATTGAGCTTGTCACGTGAGAAGGCAGCTCCTTCACCGGTTCCCTGCAACTCAATAAACTCGCCGAGTTCATTCATTACGAAGTTCATATCCGTATCCGCAGTGCTGTCTTCGGTATAGCATAGATCCAGGCACGGCGTGCCGTTCACCACGCCTGCGCTGATCGCGGCGATCTGGTGAACGATGGGGGATTCCTTAAGCTTTCCGTCTTTGATCAGACGGTCTATGGCACAGCAGAGCGCAACAAAACCCCCGGTAATGGAGGCGGTACGCGTTCCGCCGTCAGCTTCCAGTACGTCGCAGTCGATCGTAATGGTCCGCTCACCAAGCCTGCTGCGGTCCACGGCCTGGCGCAGCGCACGCCCGATCAGACGGCTGATCTCGACACCGCGGCCGTCTTTCTTGAGCCCGTCGCGCTGCTTGCGGTGACCGGTGGAAGCAGGCAGCATCGCATATTCAGCAGTCAGCCAGCCACAGTTCTTGCCACGAAGGAAAGGAGGCACGCTCTCATCGACCGAAGCAGTACAGATGACACGTGTGCCGCCTGTTTCAATCAGGCAGCTGCCTGCGGCAGTAGACATAAAATCAACAGTAATACGGTGCAGCCGCGGCATTTCCGGAGTGCGGCCATCCTGACGGTCCATAGTGAAGTACCTCCCTCTTTATTTCAGGTTCATTGTAGAACATGTCTGCGCTCAGAGTCAACGAAAGCACAGAAAAAAGACGGCAGATGCCGTCTCATTTTCAATCCAGCCACAGAGAATCGAGATAGGCCATGCGCACTGACAGGAAATGCCGCAGGTATTCGAAATTCTCATGCAGGTCGGCACCGGTTCTGACAGGAAACTCATCTGCATTAAAGGTCCGCCAGCGTATGAAATTCAGTTCGCCGGCAGGACTGAGCAATGCTTCATATTCATCCAGGGAAGCAAGACGCCCGGTATCGTCCGTAGGCTCCCTGAGGCCGAGAATAATCTCGAGGCAGGGACGGAAGCGTTCCTGATAAGCCTCCTTTACGGCTGCTTTGAACTCTTCCCGTTTGTATAGCTGGGGGAACCAGTAATAACGCTTGTAGTCATCTGTAGCTGCAAGCAGGCCTTCCGGGTCTGTCAGGTATTTCTTATAATAGCTGGCATTGTAATTGCCGTAGGCAATGTCATAATCCCACACAGGGCCGAAAAACAGCTTTTCGCTGACGGAGTCTTCGTACTTATACAGGTAGAAACTGGACTTATTGGCGTCCATGTTCTTGCTGATCTCTTCAATGAGGTATTTGCCTACCAATGAGTCCATATCTGCGATCTCACTGAAGTGCTTCCCCGTTTCGGGATCGATGCCGTCTTCCGCCCAGATCGCGTTTTCAAAGGACTGTACAAGACTGCGTATATATTCTACCTGCGCCTTGCTCGCATATTCCGGGCTTTTGAGAAGTACGCTCTGGCCGTGTGAGGTCACAAACCCGCACGCGGTCTGGCTGTAGCGCTCATCCAGTTCGAGCTGCAGCAGATACCCGCCGGTGATATTCTTTGGGTCATTGGGAATCGAGGAATACTTATAGGTATTGCGCGAGTATCCTGAATGGCCAAGCCTGCGGTAGGAGCTGAGATCTTTCTCATTGGCTTTTTCGGTAGCCTTTTCAAGATCGAACGCATCGATGCGGTTCTTCTGGATCTGGACCTTTTCCGTGAGCAGATAAAAACCATAATAGACCGTATTGACATATACATCCGCATAACGGTATTCGGTCGTGTGTGCCATGCCTGCAGCAGAAGCCAGGTCAAATGTCAGCGCGTTGCGCAGCATGGAATTATCACAGTAGTTCGCGATGAGCAACCAAGTCTTTGCACTGGGCATGCCAAGGATCGGCGCACCGTCTTCCAGCTTGATGTGAAAAGACTTTTTGTACGGATAAAAGGAATAATTCCCGCGGACCCGGATATACTCGAAAGCATTTCCATATGAAGGTTGTCCCTGCTCATTCAGCACATACATGGAACCGCTTTCATGATTTTTCTTGCTTTCCGAGATATATGCGATCCCGCCGGACTTGGTCTTGATATAAACGCTAGCCGCATTGGCGGACTGCATGACTGCCACACGGTAACTGTTACCACCGTTGGAGATGGTCACGGTCGTTCCGGGAACGAATACATCCGTGACACTGTTGTTGGGGACGGTCACGCCATTGGCGGTAAAACTCTTGGCACTGCCGGTGAAATGTACGAACAGCTTTGAGGAGTCCAGGCCGGAAGGCAGGAAAAGATACCGGATACCATTGCGGGAATACCACTGGATCGCGCCGGGCGCGAGGCTGCCGTCCTGGGGCATACCCACACTGCCGTCCCACACATACAGGCGATTGATCTCATTCGCCTGCGCACAGAAAGGCAAAAGCAGCAACAGACCAAGCAGCAGCAAACAAAAAAGAAAGCGCCTGCGCATCCTTAACTCCTCCGTAATTAGTGTATCCAGTATACCATAGACACGGGAACGATGCAATAAAAGCGGGAATCGGGGGATAAGAAAAACCGGCTGTTTTGCAAACAGCCGGCTGTGAGAGGAGAGGCTTACTCTTCCTCGTCTTCGTCCTTCTGAGCGGACTCGATGATCTTCTTGGCCACGTCGCCGGGCACTTCCTCATAGCGCTCGAACTTCATGGTGAAGCTGCCGCGAGCCTGCGTCATGCTGCGCAGATCGGTGGCATACTTGAACATTTCGGCGATAGGCACTTCGGCTACGACCTGCTGCAGGCCATCCACCTGATTCATGCCCATGATGCGGCCGCGGCGCTTGTTCATGTCGCACATGATGTCGCCCATGTACTCATCGGGAACCAGCACTTCAACGTGCATGATGGGCTCAAGGAGTACGGGGGAAGCATCCATGCAGCCCTTCTTGTAGGCAATACGGGCAGCGGTCTTGAACGCCATTTCAGAGCTGTCTACCGGGTGATAGGAACCGTCGTACAGCTTGGCATGCAGGCCGACCATCGGATAACCGGCAAGAACGCCCTTCTTGATGTTCTCGCGGAGGCCCTTTTCAACAGAGGGGATGAAGTTGCGCGGTACAACGCCGCCGACGACTGCATCTTCGAACTCGAATTCGATGTTGGTATCGCCGATGGGGCGGAACTCGATCCATACATCACCGAACTGGCCGTGACCACCGGACTGTTTCTTATGGCGGCCCTGGCAGGAGACGGTCTTGCGGATGGTCTCACGGTAAGCGATCTTGGGATCCTGCAGAACGGCGTTGGCGCCGAACTTGCTCTGCAGCTTGTTGCGGATTACGTCCAGATGCAGCTCGCCCTGGCCCCACAGGATGGTCTCAGTGGTCTCAACGTTCTTCTCGAGGCGGATGGAAGGATCTTCTTCCTGCAGACGAGCCAGACCGGAGAAGACCTTGTCTTCTTCACCCTGCTTGGCAGCGTATACAGCCTTCTGAACGCTGGGTTCGGGGAACTGGATGGACTCGAAGCGGACGGGGTTGCCGGCATCACACAGGGTGTCGCCGGTATTGGTGAACTGCAGCTTGCTCAGAGCAGCGATGTCGCCGGTGTTGACCTGGCCGACGCTGGTCTGGCTCTTGCCGCGCATGAGGAAGAGGCCGCCGGCCTTTTCAGCTTTCTCAGCATTGGCATTGTAAAGGGCAGTCCCGCTGGTCAGGACGCCGCTGCAGACCTTGAGCAGGCTCAGCTTGCCGACGAACGGGTCAGCAATGGTCTTGAACACAAACGCGGAGAAGGGATCGCCGGCGCCCTTGCGGGTGACAGGCTCATCACTCTTGGGGTTGACGCCTTCGTACTCGCTCTCTTCGGGGCTGTGGAGATAAGCGCTCATGATATCCAGCAGCTTGGCTACGCCAATGCCGGTGAGGGCGGAAACGGGCACGACGGGCACGATGGTGCCGCTCTTCATGCCGGCGCTGAAGCCCTGCAGGATCTCCTCATGGGAGAGCTCGCCTTCTTCAAAGTACTTCTCGAGCAGCTCGTCCACTGCTTCGGCAGCCGCTTCGGTGATCTCGGCGGTCGCGTCTTCGATGGCGGAAGCCATGCCGGCGGGAACGGGGATCTCTTTCAGGTCCTTGCCCTTGCCTGAATAAGCCTTGTTCTCAAGAACATTGACGACACCGGTGAAATTGGCGCCGTCGCCGATGGGCAGCAGGATCGGGACCACGCTGGAACCGAACTTCTCACGCAGCTGGCCGAGGGTACGCTCATAGTTGGCGTTTTCAGCGTCCATGCGGGTGACAACAAACATACGGGCGACGTTGTTCTTCTTGGCATAAGCCCAGGCTTTCTCAGCACCGACGGTCAGACCGGAAACGGCACCTACAACGATCGCGGCGGTTTCTACCACGCGGAGGGGACCCATCATTTCGCCGATAAAATCAAAGTAACCGGGAACGTCGATCAGATTGATCTTGGTGCCCTTCCATTCAACGGGCGCTACGGCCGCGCTGATGGAAATAGCGCGCTTGTTTTCTTCGGGATCAAAGTCGGTCACGGTGTTGCCGGATTCCACCTTGCCCTGGCGGTCGATCATGCCGGCAGCATAAAGCATCGCTTCCGTCAGCGACGTTTTGCCTTCGCCGCCGTGGCCGAGCAGTGCAATGTTGCGGATGTCCTTGGTTTTGTAATCAGCCATTGTTGTCAGTCCCCCTATATTTTTACTATGGATTGTGTATCTGTTTGTGAACGCGTCGATTGACTGCACGCACATACAAAAGTTATTTTAACAGAAAAACGGCGGGTTCGCAAGTGCTTTCCGCCGTAAAAATGCGTTATTTGGACTTATTCAGATGAGTTTCTTCCATAAATTGTTCGTGTTTGGAGCAGCTAACCGCTTATTCGGGCTGTTCAAGCAGCCTGAGTGCGATCCCGGTAGCCGTTTCCGTGCGCTCCCCGGCATTCAGCTCCAGAGCCAGGCGTTCGGAGCAGGAAACACTGCTCAGCAGCCCCTGCTGCGAAAGACGGCGTTCCAGCTGCCGGACAGTGCCTTCGTTCCCGTCAAGAACGCGTGTTTCAGCGGGAAGCAGGGAGCGTATGGTGCGCTTCAGGAACACATAGTGTGTACAGCCCAGAACGACCGCTGCGGGAGCTTCTTTTACCAGGAACGGGGAGAGGCGTTCTCTGAGGTAGGCAATAAGCTCCGGACTCTCCGTATCGCCATGCTCGACAAACTCCATGAGCCCGGGACAGGGCAGGGAAACGGCATGCTCCCCGTAGTTCTCGTAAAGCAGCCGGTATTTCTGCGAGGCCAGCGATACAGGCGTTGCGAGCACGAGGATCTGGCCTTCGGGGCATTGGTCATGGGCAAGCTTCAGTGCGGGCTCCATGCCGATGATGATCAGGTCGGGATATTCGGCGCGCAACTGCGCAGCCGCCGCACAGGTGGCGGTATTGCAGGCGATGACAAGTGCCTTGATGCCCTTGCCGAGCAGACGCTGCGCCGCGCCGCGGGCGCATACACAGACCTCTTCTTCAGCCTTGGTCCCGTAAGGCGCATTGATAATATCCCCATAGTAGATAAAGCGCTCATTGGGCAGCATTCTTAAGGCGGTGCGCAATACGCTGAGCCCGCCGAGACCGCTGTCGAAAATGCCAATGGGCAGCTGAGACTGATCCATGAATTCTGACCTCCGTTACGGGAATATTATAGCCCCGGGGAATGGAAGATGCAAGAAATACATCCGGAGATGATCGTGTCAAGTTGTTCTGGAGTTTTTGTCAGGAGACCAGCTGGGACAAGGATTGTACCGACCCGAAAGACTTGCGGACCAAATGTGCAAAGTCAATCTTCCCGAAGTCAGCGTATTCATGTTCGAAGATACCCCAAT
>JAFYDF010000145.1 GCA_017544935.1 Clostridia bacterium | reverse complement strand
TTTTGCGCGCGATCGGCGACTCACGCAGGCCGCTGTATTTCCTGATCGCTTCCTGTCTGATCAATATCGTTCTGGATATCATCTTCGTCGTAGGCTTTGAGATGGGTGTTGCCGGTGCCGCACTGGCCACCATTCTTTCCCAGGCAGCCAATGCTTCGCTTGTCATTATCACACTGCTGCGTTCCCAGGAACCTCTGAAGTTGCATTTCCGCAAGATCCAGCTGCACTTGGACCTGCTCCCGCGCATTGTCCGCATCGGGCTGCCCGCAGGATTCCAGTCTGTCATGTATTCGCTGAGCAACCTGATCATCGCAGCGGCCATCAACACATTTGGTACGGATATGGTCGCAGGTTATACAGCATACAGCAAGCTTGACGGCCTCTTTTGGATGATGATCAATGCTTTCGGTGTATCCATTACCACTTTCGTCGGGCAGAACTTCGGCGCACGCAAAATGGACCGGGTACACAAGAGTGTCCGTGTATGTCTGCTCATGGCCACTGCCGCGACGCTGGCTTTGTCCGCTACACTGCTTATCGCCGGGCGTCCGCTGCTGCGTCTGTTTGCCAACGAAGAGGTCGTTATCGAGAACGGTCTCATGGTACAGCGTTTCCTTGTTCCGTTCTTTGTCACCTATGTATGCATCGAAGTATTCTCCGGTACCATGCGCGGTGCGGGCGAATCACTGCGTCCTATGCTCATGACGCTTTTCGGAATCTGCATTCTGCGCGTGCTTTGGGTCAAGCTGATTGCCCCGATTCAGGCCGGCAGTTTCCTATTCATGCTCACCTGTTACCCACTCAGCTGGATCATTACTTCGCTGCTGTTCGTTGCCTATTACCTGTCCGGCCGCTGGCTGGTTCGCTGCAAGCGCAAGGCAGGATTCGAATAATTACCTGCTGCAAGCGAAGCTCACGCCGACGCGTGAGCTTCTTTATTTACAGGGAATTTCTGTGAGGACACAATCATTGAACCGCGCCAGGCGCTGGATAGCGCCATCAATGGCATGGTTCAGTTTTTTTGTCTGACGGACACCCGGTTCATACCAGATGTTTTTGACCATCAGCACTTTTGTTTTTCTGTCCGCTGCAGCCTCGATCCGTCCAATCAGTTCCTGCCCGTACAGTATGGGCAGGACATAATACCCATATTTGCGCATTGCCGGAGGTGTATAGATCTCCCAACTGTACCTGTATTCCCAGATCGCCTCGATCAGCTTACGGTCCCACATCATCGGATCAAGCGGCGCAAGGAATTCCAGTCGGGCTTTTCTGTCGATCTCATCTTTCATGACTGCCTCAATCAGCGGCAGATCCTCAGCGAGAATATACAGCGGCTCCTTTATCTCTTCCATCTTCAGCGGCACGATCTCACCTGATGCTTCCAAGCCCGCAAAAGCTGCATTCCGCTGCTCTGTAGTCATACCGATTCCGAGCCAGGCGTCCGAATGTCGCTTCCAGAGCATTCCCACCGCACCGATCCTTCTTTTGATACGCCATTCGATCATGGCTGCCTTGTCTACGCACGGGTTCGGTGCATTCAGCAGCTTCTCGGGCAGATAC
>JAFYDF010000144.1 GCA_017544935.1 Clostridia bacterium | reverse complement strand
CCGAAGGTATGGCAGAATCGCGGAGCGTTCCGATTTCCAATCAAACATGCTGTCAAGTGTCAGCAACTGAACCGCCGCTTGCGGGCCCGCATGAGCGGTGGTGTGGGAGGACGGGGGTTAGTCACCCCCTCCTACCCGATTTCTTTTGAGCCGGTGATTGCAACCTCAAAGCAACTTCTTTACGGAGTACACCCCGATGCTGCTTCTTTTTCAATGAGGAGAATGCGTTATGGAAGCAAAGTGAAAGTGAGCAGAGTTGGATTGTGGTCTGAATATGCGAAGGCGGTGTCCACTACTGTTATATCCAGGACTTGTACATTATTGGATACTATAAAGCCGTCCAGGGTCAGCACGAATTGCTGTGGATTATAAGGTGCTTCCGCTACTCGGCAGGATGGTACATTGGTACCGGCAACCAGTGATAGAGGCAGGTCGTCAAACAATTCGGCAGGTACGGGCTGTGCCCATGAATATGCCTGACCTGAGATGCCGAAATACAAGCTGGAATCACCGAGCAAGTCTTTGTTGAAATCACCGCCACAAATTACATAATTGCCTTTTTCGTATTCTGAGGTCATATCATTAAGAAGCAGACGGAGCTGCTCTGTCGCGATACTCCCGTCCGATGTATAGACAGACAGATGCACGTTATACAGGACCAGCTCCCGTCCATTCTCCGCAGACACACGCGAAACGCTGTAACAGCGGTCCAAATCGACGATCTTCATAACGGTGTCTTCAATAGGCAGACTGCGACGCAGCGAAGAGGTGATGTCAAAACAGCTGGCTGTCAGTATACCGGTAACGGACTTGCCGTGTGGCTGAGTAAAGGGATAAAAGAGAAATGGGCTGTTCCAGTTTTGAGCAAATACATTATCCAGATTACTGGCAGCAAAGCTCTCCTCAATCATAGCGCGTTCATTGACCTTATAGGTGCGAGTAGATTTTTCGTCTACTTCTTGTAGTAAATAGAAGTCTGCACTGGTGGATGAAAGGAAAGACTGGATAGCGTTCATGTTCTTGAGGAGCCTTTCTTTTGACCATGCCCATGACTGCGTGCCCCCGTCCATGAAGAAACTGTAGTCAGGTTCATAAGCACCGAAGCCGATATTGAAAGATAGAACAGAATACTCGGTCTCGGGTTGCACTGAATCAGAAGCATTGCCATGTACATCCAGTGCCAGATTATCCGGAAGACGGTTATAGGCGATGAAAACATATGCAGCATATCCTGCCACAATGAGCAACAGGGCTAGAAAGATGCTCAGCAGAATCTTAAGTAGGGGATGCTTTTTTTGAACTTTTTTTGTCATGGTTGGTTCCTTTCAAATTATGCAGTTTCTATATCGATAATGCTTTCGCTGGTCTGCCCACACTGCGGGCAGGCTATGTCCATGCGAAACGAAGAGAAAGCATTAACCCAGTCTTCTTCACGCAGTTTTCTGCCATGCTCATCTGTGAGTTCACTGCCCTGGATGAAATCCTCACGTCCAAGGGAAGCGATGGTCAGCATGATAACCAAAGGCGTTACTGCATAGCAATGAGGACAGGCAGATATTGGTTTCAGTTTGCCGGACAGATCGTACAGATAATCCGCCTTCGCAACAAATCCATCCCAACCGTGCCGTCCGGCATGGAACAGCAGAAGTTTTTCACCGCACTGGTGGCACTTCGCAGCAGCGATCGTTCCTGCGTCATTCACGTAAGGCGTGAAAAGCGTGCAGCCGCAGGAGCAATGCACAGCGCCATGCACGTATAGCTCGCTGTTCTCTTCACCGACAGGCGTAAGATAAGGCTTCAGATGATCAGGAATCGGGTACATGCAAACTCCTTTCATAGGCTCATCAGGCCCTGTGCTAGCAGGTAATCGTCCATAGCAGGCAGGAACGCGTCGATCAGCGTGCAATACAGTGCCTCACGTTCAGAGGGAACGGGGAATGCCTGCAGCAATGCATCCAGCAGGAACTCAACAGCCTCGTCCTCATCATACTCTCCTTCGCTTGTATCTCCGCTTTCATCCAGTGCTCCGCAGGCGTGCAGATAATCTATCTGTGATTGAACAAGCACGGCACAGAGCAGGTTTCCATCCTTTCTGAGAGCAGGGCATCGCCGCCAGTCGAGATGATTAAATACATATACAGCGCATTCGACAGGATCCAGTCCAAGCATCTGATTCACTGCAGTAATTCCTCCAGTTGCGTGATTGTCCCGTCAAATATGCGCAGTGCATTGCGTACGGTCTGCGGGTCTTCCATGTCCACGCCTGCCAGACGCAGCGCATCAAGCGGCGGCAGACTGGCGCCTGCGCTGAGAAATTTCATATAGTTATCTACAGCCGGCTGCCCTTCGCGTAGGATGCGGTCGGATAAAGCGACAGCAGCGCTGAAACCAGTCGCATATTTGTATACATAGAATGCTCGGTAGAAATGGGGGATACGCATCCACTCGGAGCGTACGCATTCATCGATAGTACACACACGACCATAATATTTCTGATTGAGCTTGAAGTGTACATCGCCGAGTGAAGCGGTGGTCAACGGCACACCGCTTTCTTCCATGCGGTGGCTTTCACGTTCAAAATCAGCAAACAGAGCCTGACGAAATACAGTGCCGCGAAACTCTTCAAGAAGATGATTGGCAAGGAAGGCGCATGCTTTCCTGTCGTTCTTGTATTCCTCCAAGAGCGCACGCATGAGCAACATCTCATTGCACGTGCTGGCGACTTCGGCTACAAACAGTGAATATCCGGCCTTTGCATAGGGCAGTGCGTGATTACTGTGCCAGGTGTGCATGGCATGCCCGAGTTCATGTGCCAGCGTGAATGCGCCGTTCAGGTCATCCGTATGGTTCAGCAGCACATAAGGATGCGTACCGTATACGCCCCATGAATAGGCGCCTGTATGCTTGCCCTTGTTTTCATATACATCGATCCAGCGGCTGGTATATGCTTCCTCCAGAAGTTCCGCATAATGTGCGCCTAGCGGAGCAAGGCCTTTCTTGACGACCTGGAAGGCTTCCGGGTAAGTCATTGGCATATCAAAATCATCAACGATAGGTACATAAAGATCATATAAATGAAGATCATCCACACCAAGGCGTTTTTTACGCAATTCCAGGTAACGGTCCAGGGACGGAAGTGCATCCTCCACGCTTTTGAGAAGTGCATCATACACGCTTACCGGAATACGGTCAGGAAAAAGTGAAGCTTCGATTGCACTGCCGAAATGACGTATGCGTGCAGATGCAGCATCTGCCTTGACACTGTAGCGATAAGTAGCTGCAAAGGTCTGACCAAAGTCAGCATAGGCTTTCATCTCGGCTTCATAGGCGCGCTGACGCGCATCACGGTCATGACTGCGCAGCATGCGGATATAGACGGTTGCGCTCAGGCCCGCGGGCTGGCCATTCTCGTCCGTAACGGTAGGCAATGGACGGTCTACGTCGCTTAGCATGGTGAAGATATCATTCGGAGCTTGTGCTATTTCGCTCATTTCGGCGAGCAATTTTTCTTCCGAGGCAGGCAATGTATGTGGCTTATCGCGCAGAATATCGTCGATAAAGACATCGTATTCGCTGAAGTCTGGATCAGTCTTCATCTGCTGCAGCGTTTCCTCGGGCAATGCGAGCAGCTCCGGGCGGAGGTATGCACCGGTACTTTCTGCCTTGACGGCCAGTGCCTGGATACGTGCCAACAGGGTCTGAGCTTCATCATTGCTGCCATCTTCATCAAGACGCATGCGCGCATAGGTAAACATTCGCTCGACAGCACGACTGATCTCAAAAAATGAGCGAATCGCAGCCCGTGGATCTTCGGCGACTTTGCCCTGCCTGGAGGCGGCCTTTTCGACCGCAAGCTGTGTTTGGGTATACAATGAGTCAAATGCACTTGTACCGTTGATTATATCATTCAGATTCCATTGCCAGCGGGGATCAATTTCATTCCTTTTTTTAGGCTGCTGCATGGTTTGTTCCTCCTGCTTAATAAGTTCTAAAAAGGAATTTATCACGGACATGGAAGACTGTCAAGGAGCATGGTTGGACTTGAAAAAACCATGTTCTTGGATTATAATGTACCATAGGGTCAGAAGGGCCCGAAAGGAGCCAAATGTTTAAAGGATTTCAAGAGGATCTGCTGTCATTCTATGCAGAGATCCGCTTTAACAACAACAAAACGTTCATGGATGCGCATCGTGCTGAGTATTATGAGAAGGTGCGTGATCCGTTCTATGCTTTTATAGATGCGCTTGCTCCAACAATGCTGGCAATCGATGATGAAATGGAGATTCGGCCGCATAAGTGCCTATCGCGCATCAATCGAGATATCCGATATAGCCGTGACAAGTCTCCATACCGTGATCACCATTGGCTAGCCTTTCGACAGGCGGCCCGGGACAAAGACGGTGCGCCGTTCTACTGGTTTGAGATTCGGCTGGAATCTGTCAACTGGGGCTTGGGAGTATGGGGTGAGAATCCCGCTTTGCTTGATGCCTTGCGCCGCCGAATGGAGGCGGATCCACAGACTGTACGACGTGCGTTGCGTCCTGTTTTAACAGGGAATTACATTCAAGGCGGACAGATTTGGAAAAAGATTCGTGTTCCGGGAGGCCTGCCCATCGAACTGGCAAGTATTTACCCTGCAAGGCAGTTATATTTTGAAAGGACCGGCATAGAACCGCATTGGATCTTTGAGGCAGACATTGTCGATCGGGTCGCTGCAGATTTTAAACAGCTGGCGCCTGTATGGCAACTGCTGCGCGGGTTGAACGATATCGAGGGAGGGGAAGCATGATTGATTATCAGACACTAAAAAGCGGCACGGATATACGTGGCTGCGCAATGGGTGAAAATGCTGTGCTGACAAAGGAAACGGCACTATGCATCGGAGGTGCGTTCATTACTTGGCTGAGTGAGCGCACTGGAAAGAATCCTGAGCAGCTGACTGTTGCCATTGGCCGCGACTCTCGCTTGACGGGTCAGGAACTATTGGCTGCATGCGCTGAAGGCATGGCACGGTGCGGGGCGTTGGTGTGGGATTACGGTATGTGTACTACACCTGCAATGTACATGAGCCTGCTGACAGAGGGCTTTAAAGCGGATGCTTCGATTATGGTGACAGCTTCACATCATCCATCCGATCGAAACGGCTTCAAGTTCTTCCTGCCTCAAGGCGGTGTATCTTCCACAGATGTGACTATGATCCTGCAGGTAGCGCAAACCACAGCACCAGTTGCCTGCCCCCACAGGCCGATCGAGAAACGCGAGTTTCTGCCCGTGTATGTCGGCCAGCTGGAAGAACGGATGCGTAGCGGACTTGAGACCGATGTTGCTTGCCCGTTGCTTGGATTGCATGTGGTCGTGGATGCAGGAAATGGTGCAGGCGGATTTTACGAAGCAATGCTGCGTGAACTGGGTGCCTGGACAGAGGGAAGTCAGTTCCTTGATCCGGATGGACGGTTTCCTAACCATATTCCGAATCCCGAGAATCCCGAAGCGATGGCTTCACTGAGTGCTGCTGTGAAAAAAGCCGGGGCTGACATTGGTGTGATTTTTGATGCTGACTGTGATCGCGCCGCGATTGTCGATCGCAATGGACGTGAAATCAACCGCAACCGTCTGATTGCCCTGATTTCCGCCATCCTGCTCGATAAAAAGCCTGGTGGAACTATTGTTACAGACTCCGTCACATCTTCGGGCCTTGCTCAGTTTATTGCCGAATGGGGTGGTGTGCATTACCGTTATAAGCGCGGCTACCGCAACGTGATAGATGAAGCGATCCGCCTGAACGAAGCGGGTATCGACTGTCCGCTGGCAATCGAAACGAGCGGACATGCAGCACTCAGGGAGAATCATTTCCTCGATGACGGCATGTACTTGGTCACGGTACTGCTGGTAGAAGCCATGCGGCTCAAACAGGAAGGCAAGGAACTGAGTAGCTTGCTGGATGGGCTGAGAGAGCCGGTTGAGAGTGCCGAAGTGCGTCTGCGCATCACTGCAAAAGATTTCAGGGATGCGGGACGTTTAGCTATTGAACGAGTGATGGATCATGCAGCCTTCGCGGAGGGCTGGCATATCGCACCGGACAATCGTGAGGGAGTTCGCATCAATTTCGATCTGCAGGAAGGCCTGGACAATGGCTGGGCTTTGCTGCGTCTGTCGGTGCATGACCCTGTACTGCCGTTGAATGCGGAAAGTGATGTGGCAGGCGGCGTGCGCATCATGCTGCAGCAATTGCTAAAAGTGCTTGAAGAGGCGGACGGGCTTGACCTCACGCCTTTGCGGGAATATCTGCAATAAAGATCAATAAAGGAGTATCTGACATGGACATTCAGCAAAAGACGATCAATACTATCCGTGCGCTTTCGGTTGACATGATTCAGAAAGCAAATTCCGGCCATCCCGGCGCTCCTATGGGCATGGCTGCCATGGCGTATGCCGTATGGGCAGATGCCATGTGCCACAATCCCAAAGATCCCCAGTGGCGCAACCGTGACCGTTTCGTGCTGTCAAATGGTCATGCAAGCGCATTGCTGTATTCTCTGCTTCATCTGTTTGGCTATAATATGACCATGGATGATTTGAAGCAGTTCCGTCAATGGGGCAGCAAGACTCCCGGACATCCTGAGGTGCATATCGAGGGCGTTGAGACCACAACCGGTCCTTTGGGCCAGGGTATTGCAAATGCCGTTGGTTTTGCAATTGCAGAGACTATGCTTGCTGCGAAGTTCAACAAGCCTGAATTCCCCGTAGTTGATCACCGCGTATTCGCCTTCTGCGGCGATGGCTGCATGATGGAAGGCGTGGCAGCAGAGGCTGCGGCATTGGCAGGCACGCTTAAACTGGGGAAGCTGACGGTTCTCTATGACGACAATGATATTTCCATCGAAGGCAACACTGATATCGCTATGCGCGAGGATGTGGGCGCACGTTTTGCCGCGTATGGTTGGCAGGTCCTGAAGGTGGATGACGGAAATGACCCGCAGAAGATTCTTGCTGCGATTGCCGAGGCCCGCCGTGACGAGCGCCCGAGCCTGATCATCTGCAAGACGATCATTGGCTTTGGCTGCCCCGCCAAGCAGGGCACTGCCAGCTGCCATGGCTCGCCGCTGGGTGACGATAATGTTCTGGCAATGAAGAAGACACTCGGCCTGCCTGAGGATAAATTCTTTGTGGATGAAGATGTCTATGCACATCTGGCTGACTGCGCTGCCCGAAATGCTCAGCGCGAGGCAGAATGGAATGACCTGATGGCTCGCTATGCTGAAGCATATCCTGAACTGAAAAAGGAATATGACGATTGGTACGGCATGAAACTGCCTGAGGACTTCATGAAGGATGAAGAACTGTGGGCATATGAAGGAAGGATCGCTACCCGTGCTACCAGTGGTACCATGATCAACCGTCTGGCAAAGCGTCTGCCGAACCTTGTGGGCGGCAGTGCCGACCTCGCGCCTTCCAACAATACGTACATCAAGGACGGCGGTGATTACAGCGCCGAGAACCGCAGCGGACGCAACATGCATTTCGGCGTTCGCGAGCATGCCATGGCGGCTATCTGCAACGGCATTGCTCTGCATGGCGGACTGCGCGTATTCTGCGGTACGTTCTTCGTGTTCAGTGATTACATGAAGCATTCGATCCGCATGAGCGCGATCATGAAACTGCCCGTCACTTATGTGTTGACGCACGATTCCATTGGAGTCGGTGAGGACGGTGCTACGCATGAACCAATCGAGCATCTTGCCGGCCTACGCGCCATTCCAGATCTGAATGTGATCCGCCCGGCGGACGGTAAGGAAACGACCGCGGCTTGGCTGACAGCCCTGACTTCCGGTCTGCCCACCTGCCTGGTACTGACCCGCCAGGGACTGCCACAGTATGACCATTGCGGCTGCAAGGCCTTCAAGGGCGGCTATGTGCTGTCTGATTGCGAAGGCACGCCCGATGTTCTGCTGATGGCTTCCGGTTCCGAAGTCGAGCAGTGCATGCAGGCGAAAGACGTCCTGGCTAAGGAAGGCATCGCCGCACGCGTTATCTCGATGCCCTGCATGGAAATCTTTAACCGTCAGGATGCAGAATATAAAGAACAGGTTATGCCCGCTTCGGTACGCGCACGTGTGGCCGTTGAAGCCGGCGCGACCATGCCTTGGTACCGCTATGTAGGTCTGGATGGCGAAGTAATCGGCATCGATCATTTCGGCGCTTCCGCTCCGGCCGCTATCCTGTTCAAGGAATATGGCTTCACAGCTGAGAATGTCGTGGCTACTGCCAAACGTGTACTGGGCAAATAAAAGATCAAAAAATCAGAGTGGGCGTCCGTGCATGCGGGCGCTCGCCCGTTCATTGGGAGAAAAGTATGAGCACTCCGCAGATCCGTGATTATCTGAACAAACGTATTCATATGGTAGGCATCGGCGGAAGCAGCATGTCGGGCCTTTGTGAGATGCTGCTGAAACAGGGCTATACAGTTTCCGGTTCGGACCGCACGCACAGTCATGCCGTCGAGAGACTAGAGAATATGGGCGTACCGGTAGCGATCGGACACGCGGGAGAAAACGTTGCTGGCGCAGGACTGCTGATTTATTCTGCAGCCATTCATCCTGACAACCCTGAGCGCGCGTATGCCGCAGAGCACGGGATCCCGCAGATCGAACGCGCGGAATTGCTCGGGCAGCTGATGGCAGGGCATCATGACGCGGTGTGCGTCAGCGGAACGCATGGCAAGACGACCACAACGGGCATGATCGCGCAGATGCTGCTTGACTGCGGACTCGATCCGGCTGTGCATATCGGAGGACGCGTGGACGCGCTGGGTGGAAGCACGCGCGTAGGCTCTGAGCGCGTTTTTGTCGCGGAGGCTTGCGAGTATGCAGGAAGCTTCCTGCACATGAAGCCGACAGTTGCAGTCGTGCTGAACATTGAGGAAGACCACCTGGATTATTACGGGGACATTGAACACATCGAGGAAGCGTTCTATAATTTCTGCTCACTGGTGCCGCAGAATGGGCTGGTGATCGCGTGGGGAGAGGATCCTCGCGCACAGCGTCTCCTGTCGCGCCTGTCCTGCAGAAAAGAGACCTTTGGCAATACGGATGCCTGCGACTGGTATCCGGCAGGACTGAAGATCGGAGAATACGGACGCCCGCAGTTTGATGTGATGTACAAAGGCAAAAAATGCTGCCATGTCGAGCTGGGTGTTGCAGGACGATTCAATGTTCTGAACGCACTGGCATCTCTGGCGGCTGCCAATGCTATGGGCGCAGACCTTGAGAAGGCTGCAGCCTCGCTTTCTGCGTTTGCAGGCGCCCACCGTCGCTTTGAGCATACCGGGGATATCGACGGAGTACATATGTACCATGACTACGGCCATAATCCGGTCGAAATGCGCGGCGCGCTGAGCGTGGCCTGTGAGCAGGGCGCAAAGCATGTCTGGGCGGTCATGCAGCCGCATACCTATAGCCGAGTAAAAACGCTGTTCAACGACTATCTGACCTGTACCGAAGCAGCGGACTATACGTTGGTGACCGATATCTGCGCCGCACGTGAGGTGGATCCGGGGGATATCAACAGCGGCATGCTTGTGGAAGGAATGCGTAAACATGGAATCAATGCTGTTCTGACACCCAGCTTCGATGATACGGAAGCATACCTGCGCGCGCACTGGGAACCCGGTGATCTGGTTCTGACCATGGGTTGCGGGGATATCAACCTGCTGAATGAACAGATGCAGCAGCATGGTGATACGAAAAAGTAAACAAGGTTCGATAGCGTCACATTGCGATGAGGAACTGTGCTGAATGACACAGTTCCTCTTCATTTTTGGGATGAAAAATTTGTCAGAGGGTTATTGACATATTGCAGCTGAGTCATTATAATAACACTTGAACAAATGTTCAAATGTTCAACGAATGGACTTTCGGAGGTTAGTATGGAAGAGAAGAATCTGGAAACGGTCATTGGGGATGCGCCGGTGTGCAGTGAAATCAGCGCGCATCCGCAGGCGATAGCGATCATCCGTTCAGCGATGCCGGACGAGGATTCCATGCTCGATGTCAGTGAGCTGTTCAAGGTATTGGGGGACAGCACGCGCACCCGCATTCTCTTTGCCCTGCTAGCAGCCGAGACCTGCGTATGCGATCTGAGCGAACTACTGAACGCATCCGTGTCCGCAGTTTCGCATCAGCTGCGCATATTGCGCCAGGCACGGCTGGTTCGTTACCGCCGCGCAGGGAAAACGGTCTTCTATTCGCTGGCGGACGAACACGTACGCAGCCTGCTTTCGCAGGGACTTGAGCACGTTCAGGAGTAAGGGAGGCACGGGTATGAGTCACGATCATGATCATGAACACGAGTGTGAACATGAACACGAGCATCATCATGGGCACGATCACGGACATGAACATCATCATGAGCATGAGCATTGTTCCTGTCATGATGACGGATGCGGTTGTGGACACCATCATGGAGAAAGCAGTGATGAAGAACGCAGAAGCACACTGATCCGCATTATTCTGGGAGCAGTCTTGCTGATTGTGGCGTGGCTGCTTCCCCTAGAAGGAATCTGGCGTCTGCTGGCATTCCTGGTGCCCTATCTGATCGTGGGCTATGAGACGCTGCTGCATGCTTTCCAGGGCATCATTCACGGCGAAGTGTTTGACGAGGCGTTCCTGATGTCTGTCGCTTCCATTGGCGCACTGTGCATCGGCGAGTATCCCGAAGCAGTTGCGGTAATGCTGTTCAACCAGATTGGCGAGTTGTTTGAGGATACAGCGGTAGACCGCAGCCGTGATGCGATTCGGGATCTGATGGATATCAGGCCTGATCATGCCAATGTGGAACGTGACGGGAAAATCGAGACTGTATCACCGGAAGAAGTACTGGCAGGAGAGATCCTGATAGTACGTCCGGGAGAGCGTATCCCGCTGGACGGAGAAGTGCTGGAAGGCGCGTCGACGCTGGATACGTCCTCGCTGACAGGCGAGTCACGTCCGCGTCGTGTTTTTGCAGGAGATCAGGTCATCAGTGGCTGCGTAAACCTGACAGACGTGCTGCGCATGAAAGTCAGCGGCGAATACGCACAGAGCACTGTAGCGCGTATCCTGGATCTGGTGGAAGATGCCGGCGAACGCAAGGCGCGCACAGAGAGCATGATTACGCGTTTTGCACGTTGGTATACACCGATCGTATGCTGCCTAGCCGTACTGCTGTGCGTGCTGCCAACGTTGCTTTTCGGCCAGCCTTTCAGTACCTGGCTACGGCGCGCACTGATCTTCCTGGTCATCTCCTGCCCCTGCGCGCTCGTGCTTTCCGTGCCGCTTACGTTCTATGCGGGTATTGGCTGTGCGTCGAAGAACGGAATCCTGATTAAGGGCTCGAATCTTCTGGAATCACTCTGTGCCTGTGACGCAGTCGTGTTCGATAAGACCGGCACGCTGACGCAGGGAAGCTTCTCTGTTACAAAGGTTCAGCCGGTCGGTCTGCCGAAACAGAAGCTGCTGGAAATGGCTGCGCATGCGGAAGCACACTCTACGCATCCAATCGCCCTGGCTTTGCGCAGCGCGTATGGAAAAGAGATCGAGCATTCGCGAATCGCGTCTGTTCATGAGGAAGCCGGATACGGTGTAGAAGCTGTTGTGGACGATTGGAACATTGCGGTCGGCAACGCGAGGCTTATGGAGCGCGTAACCGGAAATACGCCTGTACAGGAAGGCGAAGGTTGCGTATATGTAGCAGTGAACGGGGAATATGCCGGCTGCGTACATATTGAAGATGCTGTGAAGGATGGCGCGGCTGAAGCAATCCAGGGGCTGCGGACGCTGGGAGTTCGGCAAACAGTCATGCTGACAGGCGACCGAGAGGAAGCTGCCCGTGCAACTGCGGACCGGGTTGGTGTGGACGAGATGCATGCGTCTCTGCTGCCGCAGGACAAGGTAGAGCATGTTGAGCGTCTGCTTAAAGAAAAACAGGGTACCTTGGTATTCGTCGGCGACGGCGTGAACGACGCACCTGTGCTGGCTCGTGCCGACGTGGGCGTAGCCATGGGCGCGCTAGGCTCGGACGCGGCGGTTGAAGCTGCGGATGTGGTGCTGATGGATGACGATCCGCGCAAGCTGTCGGTGGCGATCCGCATCGCGCAGCGTACAAGGCAGATCGCCTGGCAGAACATCATATTCGCGTTGGGCGTAAAGATCCTGATCATGCTACTAGGCGCCTTTGGCATAGCCGGAATGTGGGCGGCGGTATTCGCGGATGTCGGCGTATCCGTGATCGCCGTGCTCAACGCGACGCGCGCCATGCGGCTCAAGGACTGATATTTGTTATAGGGCAAAGTGATTTATCCTGAAAACGTGTCGTTTTAGGCAAAGCAGTTTATCCTGTCGATAGTTTTCGTAATAGCCAATAAGAAGAGGTGCAATGAAAATGGAAGAGGGCTTGAAATCATTATTTGCCCTGTATAAAGGGACAAACTGGAGTGAAAATAATATTACCCAAGAAGAATTAACTGTTGCAAAGAGACAAGGGTATCTCTTTGATTATCCTGAATTTGAATCACATTCAGATTCTTTGAAAAGAAGGCACGAGATTCTCTCGCATATTGATCCGAAGGACGTTGCAAATGCGTTTCTGTTCAGTTTATCCACACGAAAACTTGAATACAGATCAGCCTTGGGAAGTTATTATTACCTGAGTGCTATTCCTGAACATGATTTTATGAAGAGCCATAATGAAATTCTCGCAGCGGCTGGAAATCATTGTTATCTTTGCGGCTGGACTGCATGGGAAACAATACCGAGCAGGCAATCCATAAAGAGCGGTTATAACTTTTATAATTGGGCGCGATACAAAGACGGAGGTATTTCAATCGGGATCATTGGAATCAATTATGCGCTTTTTGATTTGGAGCAGTTTATAAAACTGCCGAAAGTTACGCCTACGGAAAAAGACAAACAAATCTTTAGGGATATCCTGTCCTGCGTGGACTGTTTGAACAGTTCGGATAAAGCAGGCAAACTCAGAGACACAATCACCAAAGCAAAAATACTGAAGAGTAATAAGGATGAAGTATCGGTTCTGTTGGGAGAGTTGGGAATCTGCGGCATTCTTGCAAGTAATGATTTCCCAGCTTACGATACTTACTTTGCGAATGAATATGAAAGAGACCCAGTAGAATATAAGAATGACTTTGCATATCCCGTCAACAGATGGCATGCGAGAGACGGCATCAATACCGAGAGATTAAACGCAGTCTTTGGATTTGCGTTAAAAGCTTAGCTTTATAGACCTGGCTAAGAAAACGAAAGGAAAACCAGGGCAGGTAAAAGCCACCGCTCCGCGCCCTGTCGCCACAGCCTACGCTACGGCTTACGGACGCTCCGCTCCTTTATGAACCATTAAAACTTTCATTAAGGTCCCGCCCCTTACTTTCCCCGCTTTTCCACTAAATTTCCTTCATTTTCAGGGCTAAATCACCTTTTTTCCTTGCTTTTCCCGTCATTTCAGGGTCATTGAAAGTCCCTTGAATGGAGTGGAAAAGAAGAGAAATGATTGGACCCAATCTCACTCCCGCTCTTATCAGCCAATTCTCAATTTTACCCCGAAGGGAAAGAGAGAAAGGGAGAGAAAAGAGAGGAAAAGATGGGAAGCGAGTGGAAGACGTCACGAAACCGATGGAGTGAAAAGGAACTGGTGAAGTGGTGGCTGGAACGAGCGGAAAGCTACTCTTTTTCGACTCTTAATCCTTCATTGACGGGGATAAAGAGGTGTGCCCTGAAGGGGGATGAGAGGAGTTGCCCTGGAACAGATAATAAACCGAGCGCCTGCTTCTTTCCGGATGACGGATAGGAAGCAGGCGCTTTGCTGTGCCTATAAAACTCAGAAAAATTCGATAAGATGTGTGCGTTCAGTTTCCTTGCCAGGAGCGAGCGTCAGGATGCCGGGCTTGTCCCGAATCTGCATATCGCTGTCCACGTAATCCGGCGCGCTGCACCAAGGCTCGATGCAGATATAGTTTGCACCGGGTTTTGTCCACAGCAGCAGCACGTCCATGCCATCATATGAGACGCGGAGCTCTTCTTTATCCTGCTTTTTCAGCGTAACGGCGCGGCTCTTCAGGTGCGGAAAGACGAGTGCGTCAATGGCAAAGTACTCTGTTTTAAGCGGCAGTTCACAGACGTTCTCACCGAGGATCACCGGCCCACGAGGAAGAAGATTTCCGATCGGCGAATAATTCGCGAGTTGCTCTGGTTGCTCAAACTTGATAGAATATGATTCCAGACCACCGGGCGTAGCCCAAGCTTCATGTGAGCCCACTGAGCAACAGAAAGTACGGTCATCTAGATTTTGAATTGCATATGTCACTTTTAAGCTTTTTTCTACGAGCTGATAGATGGCTCGGAGTTCATAACGGAAAGGAAAACCCGGATGCATTTCAGTCAGGAGAAAGACTGCACGGTCAGAAGAAATATTTTCTGTCTGCCACTCTGATATTTTAGCGAATCCATGCTTAGGCATAGAATAACGCTGGCCATCTAGGTAGTATGTATCTTCACGCAGTCCACCACAGATTGGGAACAGAATTGGCGCACGTCCAGTCCAAAACGCGGGATCTCCTTGCCAGAGCCGTTCGTTGCCAGAACTATCGCGGATGGACTGCAATTCAGCACCTCTGGTGCTGATTTCAACATGTAAGTATTGATTTTGAATTGATATCAAAGTCAAGCTGCTTCATCCTTTCGTTGATTTTTCAGTTTGTCAGAAGGCAGATCAGCCAAAGATATCTTCGAGGAAGTAGGCACGGGTAAAAGCTTTATATCCTTCATGATCGATGATTTCAATACGGAAATATCCATCATCGGGAAGAAGATCAAAAGTGATATGAGACAAGTTTTCGCCTTTAGCAGCCTTGATACTGCCTCTGCGGCCATTGGAGTTTGTACGGCCTTCAGTAACAAGGAAGGCTTCGCGTGCATCTGGGCATGTAAGATGGACCGTATGGTCATCCAGCCACAGATCGTCAATCAATGGACCATTGGAGCAATAGAGATCTCCGCGCATGATTGCTGCGATGATGGTGGGATAGTCAAGTTTCTCTGCTTTGATCATGTTGAAACCACCGAAGGAATCAGTGATAGGGGAATCATCCGGAAACTTGTTGTGGTTGTCATCGTTGGCAAAAGCGAACATCCGGCGGCCGGCGCGGAGAAATTCATCATATACCCGTGCGTCATCGCCGCTGTAGCCTTCGCGCAACACACCATGGTTGTAGACTTCAATACCCAGCATGCCCTGGTATTGTGTAATAACGGAAGGCACCTCACGTGACCAGCAGGGATGGTTATACACAACGTAATAACCGTTTTCATTGGCTAGACGGATGTAGCGGTTAACATCGCCTACAGTGTACTGACGAACACAAGGTTCACCGACGCGTGGAAGATTATTCACAGTGCCGTTGTTGTGTACCAGAGCATACTTCATGTAATTTGGATCTACCATGATGTGCTTATTTACGGTAGGATCCTTGGCGATCAGATTCAGATGAACGGTCTTCATAAAGCGCTTGTAAAGCGGATCGTTGGTCTCTTTGATATAAGCTTCATACCCGTTAAGCATCAGAAAATCATCTTCGGTCAGATCATTATGTTGTACCATGTATTCATGGTCAGTAATAGCCAGTACGGAATAGCCGTGGGCTTTGTAGACAGCCTTCATTTCTTCAGGGGTCTTACGGCCATCGGACAGTATGCTGTGACTGTGAAGATTGGCTTTGTAATAATTCCCTACCTTGGGCAGAAGATAGCGGATCATGATTTTTCCTCCTTGTTATCGGCGTTTTGCCGTACATTTCACTTCCCTTATTATCCTACTTCCAGAAGCAGAATGCAAGATAAACATCCTCTAATATACTTGAATTCAGAGCTCACAGGAATTGTATCGCCGTAATTTTTCGTGCTATAATTACAAGGTAAGTATCACGGGAGGCAATAGCATTGACGGGCAGAATTTTGTCAGAATCCGGACAGGAGAAATTATCTTTTTATAAACGTGCGGTAGCCATAACCGCACCCATTGCACTGCAGAACCTCATGGACGCTGCAGTCAGTTCTGCCGATGTGATCATGCTTTCCTTTGTCAGCCAGACGGCACTAGCAGCTTCTTCACTTGCCGGACAGATTGCCTTTGTGCAGCAGATGCTGCTCTATGGAATATCCAGCGGTGCTTCCGTTCTTTCGGCTCAATACTGGGGGAAAGGAGATCGCCGTGCAGTTGAGCGTGTGATGGGTCTCTCTTTACGCATAACCCTGATTTTTTCCGTATGCTTGTCATTAGCTGCTGCTATTGTACCTTCATTGCTGATGCGAATTTTCACAAACGATCCAGAACTAATTGCTGCTGGACGCAGCTATCTGCAAGCAGTTAGTGTTTCTTATTTGCTGGGAGGGTTCTGCTCTGTCTATCTTAGTGTGATGCGAAGCGTAGACAGAGTCCGTATCAGTGCTGCTGTTCATTGCAGCGCAGTCATATTGAATGTCCTGTTAAATGCCTGCTTTATCTTTGGACTAGGACCATTCCCATCACTTGGCATTGTGGGCGTAGCCTTAGCTACCTCGATTACAAGATTACTAGAGTTTATTGTTTGCCAAATTGACGGACGTCTGTGTCGGGTTATTCGTTTGCACTTGAGAGATATTCTTGCCCGCGGAGGGCAACTGATGCGCGATTTTTCTCGTTACTCTATACCAGCTGCTGCCAACGATTTGGTTTGGGGCCTGGCGTTTAGCGTGTATTCAATTATTCTTGGACATTTAAGCAGTGATATAGTGGCTGCTAATTCAGTTGCCTCAGTAGTTAGAAACCTTGCGACGGTTGTTTGCTTCGGTGTTTCCTCCAGTGCGGCAATCATACTGGGACAAATGATGGGAAAAGGCCGCTTGGAATATGCGCGTGTATGTGCACGACGCTTTGTTTGGCTTAGTGTATGGACTGCCATAGCGGGCGGTATAATGATTCTGTTGTGCCGGCCTCTGATTTTGCAGTTTATGCACTATTATGTAACAGTCACTGATGTTGTACGAAGCGAATTGAATACTATGCTGTATATCAACAGCTATTATGTGCTTGGCCAATCAGTCAATACCATGCTGATCTGCGGGGTTTTTCGTGCGGGCGGTGATGTTCGTTTTGGCTTGCGCTGTGATATCTTTTCAATGTGGGTGTATGCTGTGCCAATCGGACTGCTTTGTGCATTTGTGTTCAAACTACCGGAAATGACAGTATACTTTATTCTGTGCCTGGATGAGTTCGTGAAAATGCCTTTCAATTTTATCCATTATAAAAAGGGTAAATGGCTACAGAATATTACGCGCGACCTATAAAACAGTGCAGGATGTTCTCCTGCACTGTGAGAAATGGACAAGAGTGTCAGTCCTGGGAAAGCATAAAAGTCATTATGCCGCCAGCTTCTGGGGCTTTGCTGTTTTGCATATCATCATATGTGTATCCAGCGGGCATTTGGATGATATGAATGTCATAAGGATATGGCGCAGCAGTAAATGTGATGATTCCGTCTGCATCTGAAGTCATAGGCAGGCAGCTGGTTTCATCGCAAACAGTAACGATAACTCCCGGTATCGGATTACCGAGGGTATTGGTGAAATATAGTGTATAATCAGCTGAAGACGCATTATCAAATACGCTTGTAATCTCGTCATACTCCCAGCCTAGAGAGTAACCGGTTGAATTCTTGATTAATTCCACAAAGAGGTCAGCTTGTTTTTCGTCTGCAAAATACAGGAGTGAATATGGTTCTTCTGAACCAATCAGATTGCGACTGGAATAAAACTGTAGCAGGTTCTGAGGGTATCCGGTGATTTCAGATGAATCAGCGAGAGTTGAAACAATAAACGTACTGGCATCCGGTGCGAGAGTCAGGACTAAGGGTAGGATGCTTCCTTCGTAATAGTTATATACGAACGCAGCTTCGGGGTCCATCTCTGCTGTAAGTCTGAATTCAGCATGGAGTTCACTGTCTGATAAGATCCAGTTATCCGTTTTGCCAAAGTATTGCGGAATCAGTGATGCGCCTGCGCCGGTGAATTTAATGGGACGTGCATTCTCATTTTTGATCAGGACGGCAAATTCATCTGAAACAGGATAGCTTGGCAGCGAAGACAATGCTTCTGATGCAGCATCGCCTGAAAGAAGCCGGAGGTTTGCAAGCCATACGGCATCTTCACCCTCATGCATTGATCCGTCTTTTTCATAGCGGAACTGGATTTCATGAATGCCTTCTGGCATGGGTAGCGCCCAGAACGACCAACTATGTTCGCCACCGAAACGCTTGACAACTGTATTATCTATAGCGATGGAAAAAAGATCCATTGCTGCTTCTGTGGATGTACGGAATTCGAAAGCCAGCGCATCTCCAGCATTGGCAGTGACAGTTGCATAGATAGCAGAGGTACTGTCATCTATGCCGATATTTGTAGATACCAAAGCGGTATGGCTATCGTTCTGAATTGGTTGCATTGGCCATAAGTTGCGGTCTGCAGGATTGTGCAGTATGATTCTACGTTCATCTGCACTAAGAATCTTTTGCAACTCGGATTCATCGCTCGGAGTAACGCTCGGCTTTCGAGGAGGCAGATGATCCCAAACTACGGTTTCAGTGTATTCGTTGCCAAGGAAAGCCTCGAACAGACGAGTAAAATCAGAAGTGCTGGCTTGTGCGCCTACTCCAACCCAGGCAATATGGCCAAAGCGGTCTACAATCAGCGAAGTGGGAATACCGGTTACTCCGAGGAACGCATCTAACCCGATGCCTGTATCACTGCCTATAAGAAAACTTAATCCGTTTTCCTCGGCAAAGGATAAGAGCTTTTCGTTGCTGTCATTGGGCTCTACTGAAAGCGCGATAACACTGACCCGATCCTGATATTGCTGCCAGGCTTCTTCAAGATATGGAAACTCAGCACGACAGGGCGGGCACCATGTAGCCCATAGATTGACAAACACGGCCTCCTTTTCTTTCAAAACATCTGACAGACGAAAGACTTCACCAGAAATGGTCGTTACCTCAAAATCCGAGAGCGTTTCACCCAGGTGCGAAACCGGGCCCTGTTCAGCAGAGGCGGCTGAGAACAGGCAAATGAATACCAGAAAAACGGAAAACAGGCGAATGATCTTCATAAAAAGCTAGTCTCCTTAATGATCTTGTCAGTATTATATAATGGAATCTGTCATGTGTAAAAGGCTTTTCGTATTTTTTACTTTTTAGGATATTTAGCTATTTATATAACACTGGCGGGGAAACCGCTCTTCTTGTTTCAATTTTTTATTTGTGATAGGATAAATATAGCAATATCACCTTTTATGCGAAAGGAAGCGAAATAAATGAATGCTTTTCCATGCATATGTGCACACAGAGGGTTCAAAACAGCTGCGCCGGAGAATACATTGCCTGCGTTTGCACTGGCAGTAGCACTTGGAGCGCCGGAGATCGAACTGGATTTGTGGCCGACTAAGGATGGTGATCTGGCTGTGTGCCATGATCCGGACGTGAGCAGAACCACAGGCTGTCCCGGACTTGTGACAGAGCTAACGACAAAAGAGCTCAAACAGCTGGATGCTGGCAGCTGGTTTTCTCCGCTGTTTGTCGGTACCCGGATACCATTGTTTGAGGAAGTACTGGATTTAGTAGGAGGACATGCAGTCATCAATATTCATATTAAATCCATGTTATCCAATCATCCAAAGTCCGAGCGTGCAACAGCCCGCAATAAAGCAGCGAAAGAAGCTCTGGGCCTTGGTGGCGTTCTGATGCCGCCCATGCCTGCCGGAGTGGAAGAAGTATATCCAGAAATTGAAAACCGACCGCTTATACCTTACAGTGAGCGGGACTTCGGACGAATCCTGCATCTGCTGGACATCTATGGCTGCAGAGATAAGGTATATATTGCAGGCGAAGCAGATGTAATGTTGACTGCTCGCGGCATGGCTCCCGATATTCCACGCTGCTGCCTGGAAGGCCATCGCAATTACTCTATTGTTGACCATGCCATTGAATATGGATGTCAGCGTGTGCAGTTCTGGAAAGGCCTCACAACACAGGCAATGGTGGATAAGGCAAAACAGCACGGAATGATATGTAATTTGTTCTGGGCAGATGACCCTTCTGAAGCACGTGCATATATCGAACTGGGCATAGACTGTGTCCTTACCAATAACTTCCAGCCAGTACAGAACGGGCTGGTAGGCATCGTATCCATATGAGAGCTTTCTCTGAGGCAAACACCTGACAGAGATATTCTTCTAGGCTATACAGAAGAGCGCCTGTATGTACCGGATCTTTTACAGCATCCGTTGCATACAGGCGTTTCCGTTAGAAAAAATGATCAGTCGAAAGATTCCACACGTGTCTGTGTCAGAGAGGGCTTATAGCATTCACTCTGAGCATTCTCGATAAAGAGCCGGTGCTCCATTTCACGTGCAATCTTACGATATGCGGGATCGACAGCCAGGTTTTCGACCTCATCAGGGTCTTCGGTCAGATGGAAGAGCAGATAAAGCTCGCCGTGACGGTTGAACACAGCTTTCCATTCATGATCGGCAATCATTCTTTCTCCGCTCAGCTCAGAGAGGACCTGCTCGCGGTGCATGCTGGTTTTTCCTGCAAGCAGCGGACAAAGTGAACGGCCAAACTGTGTATACTCAAGAACCTTGCCGGCATATTCAGCCAGTGTAGGGCCGACATCAATCAGGCTGACCAGCGCATCACTGACACGGCCGCCGCCACGAGCAGTCTCGGGTGTGCGGATAATAAGCGGGATATTGACAGCACTGCGGAAGAAATTCCGTTTGTTTACAAATCCATGATCTCCGTTCAGTTCACCGTGATCGGAGGTAAACAGTACGATTGTATTCTCCCACTCACCGCGTGCTTTGACAGTATTGATTAGTGTCCCAATCCATTCGTCGATCAATGTAACGCTGCCGGCATAATTTGCACGGATTCCTTTTGCCTGCTCAGCGGAGCAGTGAATCTGAGGCATAGCATAACGCTTATCATATTCACCGCGTGGGCGTTCCCCGTGCTCATGCACATCAGGTATTGCAGGGGGCATGTCTTCGGGCTTATACATGCTCGCATAGGGTTCAGGCGCATCCCATGGCTCATGCGGGCCGCCGAATGACACATGACAGAACCATGGCTTATTCCCGTTATAGTTTTTCAACCATTCTGTTCCGTGACGGCCAACATAGGTATCATAATAGTCTTCCAATGGCAGGGGAGAGGGTTTGGCGAACGGGGTCTTTCCGCGAGCAGCCATGTCATCGCAGTAGATATCAAAAAGTCCCTTAGCTTTCCATTCTTCTCCCATGTATGTGCGCGTTTTGCATTGAGCATGAGGTCCGGAGATTTCATTGACAAAATTGAAGCCGTAACCGTTCACATAGGACTCCATCCCTATCATGTTCCCGCGGTCGGCATGCAGATGCAGTTTGCCTATAACGGCAGTTTCATAGTCCTGGTTGCGGATCTCCTTTGTCCACAGGTCAGTATCGGGATCAAGTACGTACACGGAATTATCCCATGCGGTTGTAGTATGCGGATACTTGCCGGTGAACAGACTGATGCGCGCAGGAACACACAGGGGAGCTGCAGTATAGCAGTTCGTAAACAGCACACCTTCAGAAGCCAGTGCATCCAGATTAGGCGTAAGACCAGGGCCACCGTTGCAGTGCAGGGCATCCGCACGGAACTGGTCAGCCATAATAAAAAGGATGTTGGGCTTACTCATGCCTATTTTCCTTCATCGAGAAAACGACATGCGTTCACGGCAGCAATAGTACCGTCAGCGGCTGCTGTCGTTAGCTGTCGGACCGCTTTGCGCCGACAGTCACCTGCGGCCCAGATGCCATTCATACCAGCACCGAGACCATCGTCTGTCAGCAGAAATCCGCTCTTATCCATGGATAAAAGATCGGCAAAGGCTTCAGTATCCGGAATGCGGCCGATGGAAACAAAGAGTCCTTGTACAGGCAACTCACTTGAGGCCCCGTCTGCTGCCAGCAGTTTCAGACCGGTCAGATGGTCATCGCCTTCCAGAGCGGAGATGCGTGTGCTTGTCTGAAAAGAGATGTTTTCACGGCTGCGCATGGCTTCGTAATCACGCTGGTCGCATGTAAAATGATCCAGATCTTGCAGGACAGTTACGTGGCTGCAGATGTCCGATAGGAAGACAGCTGCTTGAGCAGCAGTATTTCCACCACCCACTACAGCAACATTCTGACCCTTATGAAATGCACCGTCACAGAGTGCACAATAAGATATACCGCGGCCGATCAGCTTTTCTTCCCCGGGAAGCCCAAGTGGACGCGGACGTGCACCGGTGGCTACGATAATTGCTCGTGCTTTAAACTCGTTGCTGCCCGCACACACTGTGAAACCGTTTTCTACAGGATGTACAGCACTGACTTCTTCTAATTCGACTTCACAGCTGAGGTCAAGTGCTTGCCCGAGCAGCGCATCGGCCAGCGCGTTTCCCGAGATAGCAGGCAACCCCGGATAGTTATCTACCCGGGGAGAAGAAGTAATCTGGCCGCCGAAAGCGGATTTTTCAATAACGAGTACGCTTTTTCCTGCACGGAGGGAGTATACTGCGGCAGTCAGACCGGCCATACCGCCGCCAATAATGATCAGATCTGTCATGAGATTATGCCTTTACAGCAGAATGGTCGGCAATGAATTGTTTGATATTGCTGGCATTGGGTACCAGAGTAACTTCACCGTCATGCAGTACGACAAGTGTGGGCGCCTGCATGACACCATACTCGCGGGTAAGCCCTTCGTGCTCTTCGGCATCGATGTTCTCATAAGCGATTCCTGCTTTTTCGAGCATCATTTTGGCCATGCGGCAGTTGGGACAGGTTTTGGTGGTGAAGAGCAGAAGACGATCCTGAGCAGGATTATCGATGCGGGTCGGCACACAGGATACGCATCCTTCGGCCAGCGGTCCCTGATGTGTCAGAACCGAACGGTTGATGTTGTAAACCTTGCGGTCTTTGAATTCTTGTGATTTACCGGCATTCCAGTTCTGTACGGGACGGTAATAACCGGTAATGCGGCTGTACACTTCAGTGACTCCGCCGCACTGCGGGCAGGAGTAATGCTCGCCGCTGATGTATCCATGGTTTTTGCAGACGGAATAGGTCGGGCTCATGGTGTAATAAGGCAGGCGATAGTTTTCGGCAATCTTGCGTACAAGTGTTGCCGCTGCTCGCCAGTCAGGCAGCTTCTCGCCTAGGAAGGCATGGAATACGGTGCCGCTGGTATACAGGGTCTGCAGCTCATCTTGAACATCCAGAGCGCTGAAGATATCCTCGGTGTAACCTACAGGCAGATGACTGGAGTTGGTATAGTATGGTGTGCCATTCATGTTTGCAGTCAGAATATCGGGATACATTTCAACGTCATGTTTGGCCAAACGGTAGCTGGTGGACTCAGCCGGCGTAGCTTCCAGATTGTAAAGGTCACCATACTGCTCCTGATAGTCACTTAAACGCTCACGCATATGGTTAAGGACATCGCGAGCAAATGCCTGCGTTTCGGGGTTGGTAAGGTCCTTCCTGAGCCATTTGGCATTGAGACCGGCTTCGTTCATGCCGACCAGGCCGATTGTGCTGAAGTGGTTCTCCAGTGTGCCCAGGTAACGGCGGGTATAAGGATACAAGCCTTCGTTCATCAGCTTAGTGATGACCGTGCGCTTAATCTTCAGGGAGCGGGCAGCAAGATCCATCATGTGATCCAGACGCTCGTAGAAGTCTTTCTCATTTTCGGCCAGGTAGGCAAGGCGCGGCATATTGATGGTTACAACGCCGACAGAACCAGTGCTCTCACCGCTGCCGAAGAAACCGCCGCTCTTCTTGCGCAGTTCGCGAAGGTCCAAACGCAGGCGGCAGCACATGCTGCGCACATCGTTGGGTTCCATGTCGCTGTTGATATAGTTGCTGAAATATGGCGTGCCGTACTTGGCAGTCATTTCAAACAGCAGACGGTTGTTCTCGGTCTCGGACCAGTCAAAGTCCTTGGTAATGGAATAGGTGGGGATGGGGTACTGGAAGCCACGGCCGTTTGCGTCGCCTTCGATCATGATCTCGATAAATGCTTTGTTGATCATGTCCATCTCGGGCTTACAATCACCGTATGTGAAATCCATCTCTTTGCCGCCAACGATTGCTGGCAGGTTCTTGAGGTCATTCGGAACAGTCCAGTCCAGCGTGATGTTGCTGAATGGCGCCTGAGTACCCCAACGGGAGGGCGTATTGACGCCGAAAACAAAGGATTCAATGCATTTCTTTACATCGTAGTAAGAAAGATTGTCCACCTTGACAAAAGGTGCAAGGTAGGTATCAAAACTGGAGAACGCTTGTGCACCGGCCCATTCGTTCTGCATAATTCCCAGGAAGTTGACCATCTGGTTGCAAAGGCTTGTCAGGTGTTTGGCAGGTTTGCTGGTGATCTTACCGCCTACGCCGCCCAGACCTTCCTGAATCAGCTGCTTAAGGGACCAACCCGCGCAGTAGCCGGTCAGCATGGACAGGTCATGAAGATGCAGATCGGCATTGCGGTGCGCGTCGGCAATCTCCTTGTCATAGATCTCGCTCAGCCAGTAGTTGGCGGTGATGGCGCCGCTGTTGCTTAGAATCAGACCGCCGACAGAATAGGTGACGGTGCTGTTTTCCTTGACACGCCAGTCGCTGCTGTCCAGATAGCTATCCACAAGGTCCTTATAGTTGAGCATTGCTGCTTTGACATTGCGGACCTTTTCGCGCTGCTTGCGGTAAAGAATGTAGGCTTTGGCGACATCGGTATAACCAGCCTGGCTCAGTACGCGCTCTGCGCTATCCTGGATCTGTTCGACGGAAATAAGATCATTTTTGATTTCAGGAGCAAAATCACTGGTCACCTTAAGGGCAAGCAGATCGATAACAGTAGGATGATAATTAATCCCCACTGCGTCGAACGCCTTGGTGATAGCCTTTGAAATTTTGGCGATGTCAAATTCTGCGACGGTGCCGTCACGCTTTAAAACCTTGTACATAAGCTTCTCCTTAAAATATGCGCCTTAAGGCGATGATTTTTAACGAACGGAATCATCATAACATACGCACGGGAACAGTGTCAATATGTTGAAAAAATAAAATGCGTGGAACACTATATGTTGTGTTTCACGCAAAATAATAAAAAATACAGCTTTCCGAATGAAGCGTAGAAAAGGATCGTGTTTGTTCGTTCTTTATTTGATTTACTGCCAGCTTGCGGCCAATCACATTCCGCGGATATACGTGTTGGGGAGATTAGGCAGGGCAGCATCACGAAGAGCATGCATCTTTTCTTCGGAGGGTGCGGTCAGGCCGGGATGCAGTATGTGTCCGCTGTCCTTATAGCACTGGATATAGTATGCTGAAGGTCCCTGCAGCCATTCACTGATAGCGGCGATATCCTCAGTGCGATGAAGCTCATCCGTGACTGTTGTCCGGAATTCATAGGGTACCTTGTTTTCACGTAAAAGCGCGGTGCTTTCACGGACAGGACCCAGATCGAAATGAGGCAGGCCGACTGTACGCGCATAACGCTCTGGACTGTTTTTGATGTCCATGGCAACCATGCTGAGAAGTTTTTCATCAATCAGCTGCCTGAGCGCTGCGGGATGCGTACCATTGGTATCAAGCTTAACATCAAAACCGAGCTCGCGTACGCGGCGGATAAAATCGAAAAGTTCTGCATGCAGCAGCGGTTCACCACCGGTGATGCAGATACCATCCAGTGTTCCGCGACGTTTGGCCAGCAAGGAGAAAATCTCATCTTCCAGCACCGGATTCTCAGGAGCTGCGCAGGCATCCAACAGTGAAGAGTTATGGCAGAAAGGGCAGCGCAGATCGCAGCCTTGTGTAAATACGGTACAGGCGGTGTGCCCGGGATAATCCAGCAGCGTCAGCTTTTGCAGTCCGGCAAACAGCATGCGTTTTCCTCCTTGCGTTCAACTGGCTACCATTATAGTCTCTTTGGGTTGAAAAGAAAAGAACGGATTATAGGAAAAGTTGTCCAAATATGATATAATAAAAAGGCTGAAATTTGAGAAATCTGAGGTACATTATGAACGCAAGAGAGATAAGCGAGCTGAAGCGCCGCTTTTCACCGGATAACGATAGTTTGACCTGCATCCGCGGTTGTTATGTCAGTACGGATAAGGAGATCGTCTCCCTGTTCCGACTGCCACTGGTCGCATTGCCGGAGGAAGAACGCGAACGGTATATGACACTGTTTCGAAAGGTACTGTCAGGCACACCGGAGAAAAATCTGGTTCCTGTAGAGTTTGCCGCGGAAGCGGTTGGGAGCAGTGACGAACACAAACTTCTCAGCGCACTGCGCAACGGTGCGCTTGAAGATGACGAATTGGCACAAGTCTTCTTCCAGAGAGTAATAGACGGGCTCGATATGCAGGAGAGTTGTTTGATCCTGCTTGCACATGATGTCTATGAGGTGCCCTTCCGAGGCGCTTCTGTCGGGCGTGATCCTGGTGAAGGCGATGAGATCTTTACATATATTGCCTGTGCGGTTTGCCCTGTGAAATTGACCAAAGCGGAGCTCGTGTATCGTGCAGAGGATAATCTATTCCATACTGCTGACTCCGAGTGGGCTGTTGCTGCACCTGAGTTCGGGTTCGTATTCCCAGCCTTTGACGGCCGCAGCGCGAATATATCCTCTGCGCTGTGCTATACAAAAGATCCGGCTGAGAACCATCCGGGATTGGTACATGCGGTGTTTGGTGCTGAACCGCCCATACCTGCTGCTGAACAGGAAGCGTCTTTTCGCGGCCTGCTACAGGAAACGCTTGCGGAGGAATGCAGCATGGAAGTAGTACAAAGCGTTCATGAACGGTTATCCGAGCAATTGGCAGAGCAGAAGCATGACAGAGAAGCGCCTCCTGCCAAGGTCTCCGCACGTGAGATCAGACAGGCGCTCGAGGTCTGCGGTGTCCCCGAGGAACGGGTACAGGCTTTTGAAGAACGCTACCAGGAGGAATTTGGCGGGGCGGCAAGCGTGAGCACAGTCAATGCTGTTGATCCAAAACGTTTTGAAGTACGTACACCGAATGTGGTGATAAAGGTAGATCCCGCACACAGCGATCTGGTTGAGACACGAATGATCAACGGCCTAAAGTATATTCTGATTCGCGCCGAGGAAGGCGTTGAAGTAAATGGTGTCAGTGTGACCATTCAGGCTGAACGATATTGAGGAGGGGATACTATGGCGTGGGAACATCTGATCGAAACACTGGATGCACAAGCTGTTCATACTGGGGAGAATGCTCCGCATGCGTATTTTATACCGTTTGATGCGGATCAGGATCCTCGTGCGCCTCGTACAGAAAGCAGACGTATGACGCTGCTGAATGGAGAATGGGATTTCCGGTATTATCCGAGCTTCCGTGATTTTAAAAAGGATTTCGATCCCGAACTTGAAGTGCTTGACCGTACGATGCCTGTGCCTGGTGTCTGGCAGATGAACGGCTGTGACGCCATGCAGTATACTAACGTTCGCTTCCCGTTTGCATATGATCCGCCCTATGTGCCGGCAGACGATCCGTGTGGGCTCTATAGGCGTGTGTTCACATTGGAGAAGCAGGCGGATGCGGTGTATCAGCTGGTGTTTGAAGGTGTGGACAGCTGCCTGCTGCTCTGGGTGAACGGACAGTTCATCGGCAGCAGCCAGGTATCGCATTCTCCTGCCGAATACGATATAACCGAATCGCTTAAGGACGGGGATAATGTATTGCACGCGCTGGTTATCAAATGGTGCGCTGGAAGCTATCTTGAAGATCAGGACAAGTTCCGCTATTCGGGTATCTTCCGCGATGTGTACCTGCTGCAGCGCGACAAAAAGCATCTGACGGATTTCTGCGTGCGTACTCCCTTGATTGAGAACGCGGCACGTGTTGAGATAAAAGCCTCTTTTTCCGATGCGGATGTATCCTGTACTGCATGCCTGCTTTCACCGGAAGGCAAAAGTATCGGTGAGAAGGAAATGGAAAAAGGAATTTGTGCTTTCGACGTAAATGCACCGCAATTGTGGACCGCAGAAACACCGGCACTCTATACCCTGATATTGCGCTGTGGTAGGGAAACGATTGCCCAACGGGTTGGTATTCGGCAGATCGAGATCCGTGATGAAGTCGTATATCTTAATGGGTGCAAGGTGCGTTTCCGCGGCGTTAATCTGCATGAGAGCAGCTGCGACACTGGCGCGTATACTCCTGAGGAGCATATCCTGCGTGATTTGTTGTTGATGAAGCAGCATAATGTCAATGCAGTGCGTACCAGCCATTATCCGCAGCCGCCGCGTTTTTATGAGCTGTGCGACGAGCTTGGCCTGTATGTGCTTGATGAAGCCGATCTCGAGTGCCACGGTGTTGTCACGCTGAATGGCGGCGGAGAGCGGGATAATTATAACCTGATTGCTGATGATCCCGCGTTTGGTGATCTGATCGTTGACCGTGTGCAGCGGCTTGTACTGCGTGATCGGAACCAACCTTGCGTACTCATTTGGTCAATGGGCAACGAAGCTGGCTGCGGAGTGAACTTCGATCGTGCACTTGCCTGGACAAAACACACTGATCCGAGCCGCTTGACGCATTATGAACGTGCATCTTTCCCGCCCGAGGGACGGGATATCAACCGTACTGATCTGGATCTTTACAGCAGGATGTATCCGACGCTTGAGAGCATTCAGAAATACTTCCGTGAACATACGGTCGGAAAACCGTATATTTTGTGCGAATATTGCCATGCTATGGGTAACGGTCCGGGAGATCTTGAGGATTATTTCCGGGTGTTTGAAAAGGAGGACAGGATCTGCGGCGCATTTGTTTGGGAATGGTGCGATCATGCGCCCTGTGTGGGCATCAATGCACGCGGACAGCGGATGTATCGCTATGGCGGTGACTACGGCGAAGTATTGCATGACGGTAATTTCTGTGCAGACGGGCTGGTTTCCTCTGATCGTACGGTCCATCCTGGATTGATCGAGTTTAAAAATGTGCATCGGCCGCTGCGCGTACTCGCCGCAGACCTGCAGAACGGCTGGCTGCGTTTCAAGAGCTATCTGGATTTCGTTTCTTCTGCCCAGACAGCAGAATTGGAATGTGTGTTTGAAGACGGTGAAACAGTCAGACTGTCGGCGGATGTGCCGCCCCGCGGAACACAGACGGTCGGGATACCGAAGGGGCATACCAGCTGCATTGTACACTGCCTGCAGGCAGATGATACTGCCTGGGCGCCCCGCGGAACACTGATTGGCTGGGAGCAGGTAGGAACTCCGGAGTTTTCAACGGAGCCAGAAAGAAAACAGAGCGGACAGTTAAATATTGAGGATGATGACGAACGTTTGATCCGGATCAAGGGAAATGGCTTCTGCTATTGTTATGACAGCGCGAAAGGCGCTTTTGCATCGATCCTGAACGATGGCCAGGAACTGCTTCTTGAGCCGATGCAGTTCAATATCTTCCGTGCGCCGACCGACAATGACCGCAGGATCAAGGCGGTCTGGGAACAGTATCAGCTCCGATATGCCTGCTCACGCGGTTTTGATACGCGTTGTGAGCAGACGGAAGATGGCGTGTTCCTGACGACACGGCTGCATATCAGCGCGCCTTCTATCCGCTGCCTGCTGACAGGAGAAGTGAGCTGGACAATAGCGACTGACGGAGCGATTACCTGTCATCTGACTCTTGAGCAGGCGGAAGGGACACCGGATCTCCCGCGGCTAGGGCTTCGGCTGATGCTGCCTTCTGCTTTCAGACAGTTGCGGTATTATGCCTACGGTCCATATGAAAGCTATATCGACAAGCGGCGTGCATCTCTTCTGGGATGGTATGAGAGCACGACAGACCGCGAGTATGCACATCCGCTGCGGCCGCAGGAAAGCGGCAGTCATTGGGGTGCACGGGTAATACGCCTTTCCAATGGCGCACTTGACTTTTCAGCAAAAGGCGAAGGGTTCAGTTTTTCCGCGCTACCATATACCCAGGAACAGCTGACCGATACGCTGCATGATGATGAGCTTGAAGAAAAGGACGCCTGTGTTGTGTGCCTGGATGCTGCGCAGGCAGGCATCGGCAGCAACAGTTGTGGTCCAGAGTTGCTCCCACCATACCGTGTACCCAGGAAGACCGATTGGAAGATCATGCTGGCATTCGATGAAAAAGCTTGACAAATAATAAGAGTGATACTTTGGCCATACCGCTGTACTTACTGAACGGTATGGCCAATATACTATCATGGGGAAGCGAGGCAGAATGCAGTTTTCAAATTTCTATTTCATAACCGGCAATGCTTATGCCGGAAAATCGACTATGGTAAAGCTGTTAGCGGGGAGATATGGCGGCATTGCCTGTGAAGAAAATTATCATAACAGGCTTCTGCCGGAATTGGACAGCAGGGAATTTCCATGCGTGACTTATACTCGTGATCTGAAGGACTGGCATGATTTTATCAGGCGGAGCCCTGAAGAATATGAGGCTTGGATCGATGGGGCGTCCAGAGAATGCGAGATCCTGGAGCTCAGAATACTGAAAGACCTAATAAGGCAGGAAATGCCGGTTTTTGTGGATACAAACATTTCTGTGGAAACACTGAAGAAGATCGCCGAGCATAATCATGTCCTAATTATGCTTGCAGATCCGCAGATCTCCGTAGACCGGTTTTTCGAGAGGCCGGACCGAGAAAAGCAGTTCCTTTACCGTTTGATCATGGAAGAGCCTGATCCTGAAAGAGCAATGGAGAATTACCGGCAGGGACTGATGCGTATCAATTCACAGGAAAAGTACGATTCCTTTCTGCATTGCGGATTTAACGTGATCAGACGGGATGACTGCAGGACTGTTGAACAGACGCTTCGCTTGGTTGAGAAAGCATTCGGATTGGAGTAACGATGATTTCTGTGATCTGAGGACAAATCTGAGCATACAATGACAGGACTGCTGAATCCTGCTTGAGTAAACTGATATCGTCATAGGAAGGAGACAGCGGCAATGGAATGGCTTACCAGTATTCGCACGGCAATTGATTACATGGAGAAAAATCTGGAAGAGGACATTGGTGTACAGGATGTCGCGGCCCAGGTCTTTCTCTCGCCATTCTTTCTGCAGCGTGGCTTTTCACTGATGACCGGTTACGGAATAGGGGAATATCTGCGAAACCGTAGGATGTATCAGGCTGCATTGGATCTGCAGAAGACAGATGATAAAGTGATCGATATCGCTCTGCGCTATTGCTATGATACGCCAGAGAGCTTTACGAAGGCTTTTTCCAGATTCCATGGGGCATCGCCGGTACAGGTGCGTAACGGGGCAAAAATAAAAGCCTTTCTTCCTTTGAAAATTAATATATCGATTCATGGAGGCAGTCAGATGGATTACAAAATTACACCTATGTTCCCTTTCAAGGTTATCGGCTTTCAGAAGATCTTTGACAATGAGACCGCATATGCTGAGATCCCGAAGTTCTGGGACGAGATCTGCAGAAAGTATGCCGACAGCGTATATGCAGGAAATCCGCCCGCCAATCCATACGAACAGGCATTGGTAGATAACTGTATTGGTGAGTATGGGGTCTGCATTGATGATGTTGGAGGCGGAAAGTTCCGTTATCTTATTGCAGGAAAATACACGGGCGGGAAAGTACCGAATGGGATGGTGCTTTACGAATTCCCGCGCGGAGAGTGGGCAGTGTTTAATTGTGTTGGTCCGAATCCCGAAACACTCCAGAGCGTAAATACACAGATTTTCAGAGAATGGCTCCCCGGAAATCCAGGATATGAACTCTGTGGGAATGCAAATGTAGAGTGGTATGACTGTGTGAACGGTGAGATGACCGATTCAGATTACCATAGTGCGATCTGGGTACCTGTAAAGAAACGCAGTTGACCCTAAAGTTAGAAATCGCTCCTGGCCATATGGATAGGTCAGGAGCGTTTAATTGGAAATCCTGTTAATAGATCACAACAAGTGTTTACGTATTTCTGAATTTGGCAATAAAGAATCCCTCATAGAGCTTGGTCGGGCGAACGCAGAGAGTGCCTTCCAAAGAAACAGGCAGTGTAGGCAGATCATTAAGCCCAGAAAGATTGATTGGCTCCAGATGTGCAGAGCTTCCCTTCAGAGCGGAACGCACTACGGCTTCGTTTTCCGCTTCCAAGATCGAGCAGGTTGAATAGACCAGCGTACCGCCCTTTTTGAGCAATGATAATGCTTTTCGGAGTAGCTGTACTTGGATAGCTGCAGAGTTTCGCACAAGTTTCTCAGAGAACGCGCGAATGCCAGTGGGGTCAGAGAGCAACATGGTACCGCTGCCGCTGCAAGGCGCGTCAAGAAGGATTTGATCGAACCTGAAGAAATCCTCCAGCTTGCGTCCATCACGCACCATTACGTTTACACGTGAGGCTCCCAGCTTCTGCAGATTATGGCGAAGACGTTCCGCCCGGATGGCATTAACTTCCACTGCTGTGATATTGGCCTTGTTTGCTGTCATTGCAGCCATTTGTGCAGTTTTCCCTCCTGGAGCAGCGGCCATATCAAGTACATCCGCGCCTGCCTGAGGCGCTAGAACCAAAGGCGGAAGCATGGCAGAAAGGCTCTGCATATAAAACCCGCCGCTCTCATATAGCGGTAGGCTGCGGAGTTCTGTTTCACTGCCTGCAGGCAGCAGAAATGCAGAGTCATACCAAGGCAGTTTTTCAAAAGTCAGTCCGGCTGTCTCCAGGGCCGCGGTAACACTTTCTATAGATGCGCGCAGCGCGTTCACACGCAAAGAAGTACAGCGCGGCTGCTGCATTCCTGAAAGAATCTGGGCAGAGATTTCCGCTCCGTACTGTCGGTTGATGCTTTCTCTAAAGAAGGCCGGGAACATGTTTTCTGTCATAGGTTCACAGTACATAATTCTCGATGAAATAGGCGACACCGTCTTCGTCAAAAGCGGGCAGTTGACAACTGGCTACCGCTTTCAGTTCAGGTTTGGCGTTGGCTACCGCGCCTGAGAAACCTACAGCCTGTAGCATTTCAATATCATTGTTGCCATCACCGCAAGCTGCACAGCTGGATAGTTCCGTACCCAGCTGTCTACACAGCGCGCGCATGCCGACGACTTTTGTGCTGTTGGCAGGAACGACTTCAAGGCTACGGCCAATTGAATCAGTCAGGTTGAATAGGCCGGTTGCCTTTAGTCCTTCATGAATAGGAGCAATGATCTCACGGCCGAAACGGACGAGTGCGATCTTTTCTAATCCCGGGGCGCCGTCAGCCAGATACTGCTCTGCGCTTTCTACAACAGGAGTATTGCCTTTGGAAAAGTAGAAGGTATGCCACGGAGGAAGCTCCTTTGTACCGAGCTGCTCATATGCTTCACGTGCCAGGAGTATTTCGCCGTTTGCAAACCATTCGATAAAGCTGACATGTGGGCGGATAATGCGGTAGGCGACCTCAGCGACATGCGCGGGTATGCATTCCCGGAATAGACAGGTGTTACTGCGCAGGTCCTGCACGGCAGCACCGTTGGAAGTGATAGCGTAATCAAAGCCCACATCAAAAAGCTGCTGCGGGACAATGCCCAGGCAGCGGCCTGTTGACATAGCAAGAGTAACGCCTGCGGCTTTGGCAGCCAGAAGCGCTTCTCGGTTATGAGGGGATAGGGAAAAATGATCTCGGCCGATGGTTGTGCCATCTATATCGAGAAAGAGGACACTGAAATTGGGCATGTACAGCAACTCTCCTAGATGTGATGGGAGGGTATTTATTTCATGGCAGCCTTGGTGAAGCCGCTGAGCATATGACGCTGGAAGATTGCAAAGACAATGAACACGGGAATGACGGAAAGAAGCACACCGGCCATAATCTGATGATAGTTGGAAGTAGCATCATTACCATAGCTGGTTTTGAGGCGCTGTACACCAACAGTGAGCACATACATGTCCTGAGCCTTGATAATGATCTTAGGCCAGAAGTAGTTGTTCCAGCCGCCCATAAAAGTTGTCAGCGCAACTGTAATGACTGTGGGCTTGCACATGGGCACCATGATACCGAAGATCGATCCTAACTTACCCATGCCGTCCACACGCGCGGCCTCGATATAACTGTTGTCTACAGTCATGAAGGACTGACGCAGTAGGAAGATTGTGTAGGAAGAAACACAGCCTGCGATCCAGACGCCCCAGTATGTGTTCATCCAGCCAACACGGGCTACAACGATATAAAGGGGGATGAATGTAACCTGAATTGGGATCATCATGGCACCGAGCACCACGATGAAGAGGAAATGTTTACCGTGGAATTTGCCCTTGGAAAAACCATAGGCGGCCAGAATACCCAGAAGGAGCTCACTGGACATCTGCATGACAGTAATCAGCGCTGTATTGAGCATATAGCGCAGGAAGGGAACCTTCTGGAAAGGATAGGAGAAGTTATTCCACTGAGGAGTCGTGGGCCAGAATACGAGCCGGCTGCTCATGACCTGCTGCTCTGTTTTAAGCGATGTGGATAACATCCAGAACAGCGGGAAGACCATGACGACTGTAATGATGACGGCCAGCACATAACGGATTACCAGACCAGTCTTTATGCGGCGGTGCGGGGAACGGACAGCCTGCAGATTATTAGTCATTCTCTTTCCCTCCCTTACGCCTCATAATGGACGTTCTTATTGGTAATACGCATCGTAGATGCTGTCACAATCAGCAGAATCGCGAAGAACAGCAGAGCGGTAACGGCAGAACGGTCGATGCGGTTATCGTTGAAAGCAAGGTCATAGATGTAGTAGACCATCACGGCCGTCTTATTTCGCGGACCGCCGCTGGTCATAACATCGACCGACTGATAGACCTTCATGGAACTGATAAATGTAGTAATAAAGAGGAACAGCGTGGTGGGGCTGAGAAGCGGCAGCGTGATATAGCGGAATTGCTGCAGGCCTGTAGCACCATCCAGCGAAGAAGCCTCGTAATAATCACTTGAAATGCCCAGCAGAGCGGACAGATAGATCATCATGCAGTAGCCGACACCGTGCCAGCCTGTCAGCATGAGAATAGAGACCATGGCAAGGTTATCATCGCCTAGCCAGTTAATATGATTTGTTACTCCTACCCACTCGAGCATCTTGTTCAGTACGCCGTAGTCGGTATTGAGTATCCATAGGAAAATGATGCCGCAGGAGGACATGGCGATATAGCGCGGCATGAAGATCAAAGCGCGCATGAAAGCAAAAGGCTTGGTAAGATGATTGAACAGATGTGCAAGCAGCAGGCCGATGCCAAGATCAATTGTGATGTTACACACAGTGTAGATCAGGGTGACCTGCAGGGAGTTGGTAAGGTAGCGTAAAGAGGTCTTGGCAGTGAAAAGCCAGGACCAGTTTTTCCACCCGACATATTCAGGGGCAGTGGTCATGGTCAGCCGCCAGTCGGTGAAGCTGATGCGAATGAGTTCAGCGACCGGATAATATGTTACGAGCAATAGAAGTAGGACAGCGGGTAATACAAGAAAGAAATCAGACCAATAGTATTTTTCCGGCCGAATGTTTACCTGCCGACCATTTATGACCATGGGCTTTGTCTTCTTCATAGCATAGGCCTCTTTTTATAAAGGATGGGGGGCAGGCATGCCTGCCCCCCGGAAAAAGAATCGGTAAGGGATTACTTGTCGGCCAGGGTATCGTTGATTTCTTCGCACATGATCTCCCAGCCTTCTTCGGGATCCATGCCATTGTTCATGATCTCAGACATATACTGTTCGAAGATATCGCCGCACTTGTCAAACAACTGGTGCTTAGTCTTCGCAACATACACATTCAGATCCAGAACCGCCATCTCGGGCAGGTCAGCCAGCACGGCGGCATAGGCTTCGGCGTACTGAGGATCGGTGGAAGCAGACTTGCGGGTAATGTAATAAGAAGAAGCATGTACCCACTCCAGCTGGCGTTCGGGAGCAGTCAGGTAGCAGATAAGCTTGAACGCAGCATTCTTCTGAGCCTGAGTATTGCAGGGGTTGGAAGGAATGATCAGAGTAGCACCAGCAACATACTGTTCATTGCGACCGGAAATGCCTACAGGCTGATTGCCGATACCGACTTCGAAAGTAGCACCATTCTGGCCTTTCTCAGCGACATCTTTATAGTTGGCATAAGAGGAGGAAGTGAACAGTACAGCAGCGCAGGCACCGGAGGTGAAGTCCATCTTCAGGGTATTGCTGACATCGGTGTCCACCCATTTGATATAACCGGCATCGACCCAGGAACGCAGATCTTTGATCAGGTTCAGAGCATTGTCGCTGGCAAGACCGGTTGTATTGGTCTCAACGTCGATCATGAATGCATCAGCATTGGTGAAGAGGCAGTAGAAGTAGGCGTTGTCGGTGCCGTGTACATCCAGAGCAGGCTTGCCGGTGTACTCGTACACAGCCTTCAGCCAGGGACCGAAGTCTTCCATCTTGGTGGGGAATTCAATGCCCATTTCTTTCATAAGGGTCTTGTTGTAGAAGAAAATCTGTCCGCTCTGACCGAAGGGCAGGGCAGCCTGATAGCCGCCATTCTGCATCATGTCGGTCATGCCGGGATAGAAGTCATCAAAGTTGATCTCATCCGGCCAAGCGGCGATGTAGGGGTTGAGATCTTCAACCAGCTTGTCAGTAGTATAGCTGGTAAGACGCGGAACGTTGATGACGGTCAGGGCAGGCACGCCGCTGCCGGCAGCGTTGGCAGAAGCCAGTTCGGTGTGGATTACATTGTAACCACCAATATACTGCAGATCTACGTCATAGCCGGTGAGAGCTTCAAAATCTTCAACCTGCTTTTTGAGGACTTCTTCATTGACACCGCTGAAAGAATGCCAGAAGGTAAAGGATGTGCCTTCAGGAATGGAGGTATCAAACTCCGCCAGGGCAGTGCAGGTCAGCAGCATAACGGCGACCAGCAGGATTGCAAACAGCTTTTTCATGATGCGGTTCTTCCTTTCTTTATCCAAGTGTGTTTACGCGATGACTATGACCGCGTTTTGTTATACGTATTATAATGCTGTATAAAATCTGTGTCAAGGACAAACGAAGATGAAAAACGTGTTGAAATAAGGATAAAAGACCTTGGTAGCAAAATGGTTATGACACTTTCTTCATTGATTTTTTCAGGTAGAAAACATAAACAGCGGAAGAAAGAGACCAGGTGAAAGGATATATCCAACAGACGAGACGGATATCATGAAGCACCTGGCCCAGTGTAGCCAGTACAACTACGCGTACTAAGCACCAGCATACCAGCATAACGATCATCGGAATCATTGGTTTGCCGAGTCCGCGCGCAACAGCCGAAGCAGTGTGAGAGAACCCTACAAGGCAGTAAAAGGCAGTGCATATGCGTGTCCGGGTTACACCATAAGTGATTATCTCAGGATCATTGCTGAAGAACGCGACCAGCTGCGGTGCGAATATATACATTATACCGCCAAGCAACAGAAGGATACCAATGGTACAGCCTAGGCCAAACCATATTCCTTCTCTTATTCGGGAGTTTTTCTTTGCCCCAAGATTCTGTGAGACAAAAGTGCTCAGGGCCATGGAAAAAGCTGTCACTGGCAGGAAAGCAAAACCTTCAAGCTTTGCACTTGTACCAATACCTGCCATAGCATTGCTTCCAAAACTGTTGATATAGGACTGGATCAGAATATTGGATAAGTCTATGATGCATCCCTGGACTGCTGTTGGCATTCCATATTTGAAAATCAGTCGCATGGTCTTTGAAGCTGGACGAAGAGCAGTCAGACGCAGACGATAGCTATCACTGACAGAACATACCCTGTGAGCAGCAAGTGCCATGCTAAGAGCCTGAGCAAGAACCGTTGCTAAGGCTGCGCCTTTTACACCCATATGCAGGGGACCAATAAAAAGAATATCAAGAACGATATTCAGGACCGAGCTCAGGATCAGATAAATGAGCGGATGTCTGCTGTCACCTGCCGCCTGCAGAATGCCGACAAAAACATTGTATAGGACGAACGCGGTCGATCCTGCAAAATACACTTTCAGATATCCCAACGCCTGGTATATTACATTCTCAGGCGTTCCCATCCACCGCAATACATAAGAGGAAAGAAAAATCCCTATACATGTCATCAACAGGCTGAACAGTAAACCAAGCCATACTGCGGTATGGACCGATCTGGATGTTCCTTCCTCGTCATGTGCACCAATGTATCTCGCTATTACTATGCCGGCACCAATGGCAAAACCATAAAAGAAACCAGTTACGAGGTAAACATAGTATGATGTGGATGTGACAGCAGCCAGAGCGTTGGAATCGACAAGATTGCCAACTATCAGCGCATCCACGATGTTGTACATCTGCTGAAAGAAATGGCCAATGAATACAGGCATGGCAAAAGATATTATTTTTTTACGGACATTACCTTCTGTCAGAAGATACTCTGACATATAATTCCTCCTTTTTGTCACGACTGTTTCTTAAGCAAAAGATAGCACTATCGGACAGGAGAGTCAAGATAAGCGCTGCATAATTGTCATTGAGAAAAAAGGATAATTATCTGTAAATCAAGTGTAGGCGAAACTTTGAAAAATCACAGAATAGCATGCAAAGCCTGGCTGTTTTACTGGTCTGCCTTGCACAGATTTGTAATATTTGGTATACTAGAAGATAGATATCATTCCTATTTAGAAAGGGTGTCAAGATGAACCGCTTGGATGAGATCGTACGAAAGTTTCCTGTTCGGAAAAGCGAGGAACAGAAGGATTCATTTCTTCGCTGGGCTCAGACAATAGCGGGAAATGCAGGCATCGTTGCCCGTACGGAAGAAAACGGGAAACATCACAATTTTGTGGCAGGGGATCCAGATACGGCACGAGTGATTTTCACAGCTCATTATGATACACCTGCTAATATGATATTACCCAATCTGATCATTCCTCGAAATCTGCCGCTGTTCTTTCTTTATCAGACATTTGTGGTCGGATTGCTGCTTGTTGCCAGTTTGGGTATTGCATATGGTATCTTCAGACTAACAGGGGAGCGGCGATTCGCTCTGATCGGCTTTTTTGTTGTTTACTACGCTTTCCTTATTCTGATGCTGATGGGGCCAGCCAATCGCAATAATGTTAATGATAATACATCCGGTACTGCAACTGTGCTTGGCCTGATGGAAACTTTGCCTATTGAGATACGTGACAACGCTGCGTTTATTCTTTTTGACAATGAAGAAAAAGGAAAGCAAGGCAGTAAAGCTTTTGCAAAGAATCATCCGGCGATTAAGCAGAATACGATGGTAATCAATATGGACTGTGTGGGCGTAGGAAACCACATGCTGTTTATTGCGAAGAATTATGCGCGCGCGTTCGCGGATTACACGCTTTTGGAACAGAACTTGTCTGAACAAGATGGAATCATTCCGCATTTCTATCCATCAACAGGGAGTATGATGAATTCTGATCAGTCCTCTTTCCGGCGGGGTGTTGGTGTCGTTGCTTGCAAACGCTGTCCTGTGGTTGGTTATTACACACCTAATATTCATACGAGACACGATATATTTGCAGATGAAAAAAACATAGAATACTTAGTGGAATCGCTTGGAACATTTGTAAAAACCATAGCTGAAAATTGATTTTCTTTCAGCTTTTAACTAAAATAAAAAGGGGTGAGCGCATGAAAAAACTGCTTATTGTTATGTCAATAATAGTTATATTGGTTTGTCAAGCAGTTGCAGAAGGACTGTCCGTTGCAGATGTGTGGCTGAATAATGAAGCAGCGGCGCTTATCCCAGCCGGAGTAGAGGCACAATGCACGAGAACGGAGTTTCCTTTTTCTCTGCCTAATGAACGGCAAGCGGTAAGTGTATCTCTGACGGCAGAAGGGAATTTGAAGTTCGGTAGGTATGATCAGGTTACACATACAGCACTGCTAGATGCGATAACCGGGGAAAAAATCGAATTGGAAGAAGTTTTTTCTGATTTAGAAGTACTGCAGGATTACTTGAACACATACGTCGAACAGAATGTAATGGATTTATTGAATACATATTTGGATGCAGCGGATATTTTGCCTGTTCCAACGGACTGTGTCAGTTTTGATGAGTATGGGATTACTTTCCATTATCCAAGCGAGCGTTTTCGGTATTTCAGCGGGCATGCTGGAGCGATACAACTGCAGTGGTATGAACTTGCAGATTATCTGATTATTGACCCGCCAGCAGTAGATCAGCTGACAGAAGCAAGGCAGGGCAAACTATTTGGAATATCCATGTATGAATTGCTGGATAATGTTATAAATCAATATGGCAGTTTATCGGATCCTGATATTATTTACTCGGATCAACTGATTTATGATTTTGAGAATCCAGCACTGCGTGGCGTCCAGGTAATCGGTAATCCACAAAAAATTGAGGGAGAACTGATGCTGCGCACAACTCGCTTTGACTTTGGAGGCGTGTATCCTGGGATGACTCGGGAGGAAACAGAAGGTATTTTAGGAATGCCGGCTGTTGCGGGATTGCTGGATATGCAAACTGTTACTTTGAGCAGGCTGAAACCGGGTTATTATATGGAATATAGTTTCAGCCTGTCAGACGGTATCTCTCCAAACAACAGCGAAATCTGTGCAATGTTATACTTTGATGAAACAGACAGCCTGTATCAGATGGAACTCAGGGGCAGGCATTGAAAACTAGAGAGGCTATGAATGACACAAACAAGAAAAACACAGATTCATACAAGTGACCGCGGAGGCGTGCTCCGTACGGTTCTGGGCTGCATGCTTGTAGCGCTGGGACTGGGATGGTGCTTCGGCTTGCTGCTGAATACTGTTTCGGCATGGCTCAGCCTCCAGCTGTTCCGGGATACTGCGAATGGTCTGGGCGGAGTGCTCTGCCCGCTGCTGCCATTATTCGCGCTATGGGCAGGGATGCTGTTCTGTGCCTCAGCACGCAGACATGTATCACCGAGGCGCTGGCTGTGCTCTTTTGGTATTTTTCTTTGCCTGGCAGGACTGCTTACACTGCTAACCAGTGTCGGTTCGAGAGAGAACTCTTTGATCGATTATATTTCGAATAACAATAAAACCATACTGGGAATGGTGGACAATACCTCTTTCGGTGCCTGCCTGACCGGTGCATACAACCTGCGTGGGTTCAACGGTGGACATCTGGCCGGAGGCGGATTACTGGGAATGCTGATCGCATTCCCGGTCTATCATATATTCAATGTGGTCGGCGGAGCAGCACTGCTGATTCTGCTGATTCTCGTGCTGCTGATGGGGCTTCTGCGTCTTAACCCGGCAGAGCTTGTTTCCATGATTGGCGAGCGCCGCTACCGCCGCGGGCAGGAGCAGGATGAACAACCCGCTGAACCTGTTGAACCGGTTGGACAGACGAGTATGTTTAGCGCGCCGCCTGTGATGGCACAGAACGAATACCATTCTCCGATTCCGTCTGGCGAAAGCGAGCCCAGCTATCTGGTACCGGATACGCCTATATCACCGCTGAGCAGTGCACCTGCACCGATGGAGGAAAGCTATGCGCGTCCACAGGAGCAATACAGAGAAGAGATTCCTGTGAAACAGACACCCCGTTCAGCCCGAGGCAGTCGACGTGAACGCTCGCAGCAACTGGAGGAGCTGTATCCACAGCAGCCTGTTCGTACGGAACAAAAACCTGTTCAGCCTGTAACTGAAACGGAAGATAAAAAACCTGAGCGGCTTGGCCGCCGTGCGGCACGTCGGGCTGCACAGGAGACGGCACAGATACCGCCCCAGATACCGACGCAGAATCCTGTACAGATGGCCGCTGAAACGGAACCTGTTCAGGAAGAATTGCCATGGGAGGATGAACCGGTATCCGTACCTCCTGTCACAGAGAATCCGAGACCGATACAGAAGGCTGAACAGAAAGCTGAACAGATCGAACTGCCCATGCCGCGGATACGCACTACTGTGGCCGAGGACAGCCGCCGTGCCGATAAACCTGTACAGCAAGTACATACTGCTCCCGCTGTTCCACTGACAGGGGAACGCATTCCGATCCAAGGACAGAACAAGACTGCTGCAAAGACGGATCCGCTGGAAGCCAAACACACATCTGAGCCTATTAAGAAGCCGACTGGTAAATATCAGTTCCCCCCCATGAGCCTGCTAAAAGAACCTGTTGTTCAGCATGCCAACACACAGGGAGAAGATGATGCCCGGGCGAAACTGCTTGAGCATACGCTGCAGTCATTTAATATCAGTGCAACTGTAGAATATGTCGTTCACGGCCCTGCCATCACACGCTTTGCATTACGCCTGGCTGACGGTGTCAATGTTAATCGCTTAAACAGCATTTCCAACAACCTGGCCATGTCGATGAAGGCTGTGGGTCTGCGCATTGAGGTTCCGATTCCAGGTACGAGCCTGGTCGGCATTGAAGTTCCCAATGACAAGCGCAGTCTCGTAACACTTAAGGAAGTCTTGGACTGCCCGGCTATGCAGGCCAGTACATCGCCGACCCTTGTGGCTGTGGGCAAGGATATTACCGGCCAGCCTATACTGTGCGAGCTTTCCGATATGCCGCATATGCTGATTGCCGGTGCAACTGGCAGCGGTAAATCGGTATGTATCAATACCATTATCCAAAGCATTCTGTATCGCGCTACTCCGCAGCAAGTACGCCTGATCATGATCGACCCCAAACTGGTGGAACTCCAGCCGTATAATGGCATTCCGCACCTGCTGACAGAAGTCGTTTCCGATCCTAAGAAAGCTGCTGCTGCGCTTGATTGGCTGGTACAGGAGATGGGAGACCGTTACCGCCGTTTCCAGCAGGTAGGCGTACGAAATATCAGTGGTTATAACAAGAAGATGGCAAACGAAGCAGACCGTATGCCAGATATAGTTGCCATCATCGATGAGTTCAGTGATCTGATGGTCCAATGCCGCAAGCAGGTGGAGGAATCGATTCAGCGCCTTGCAGCTCTTGCGCGCGCTGCGGGCATTTATATGATCGTTGCGACCCAGCGCCCCTCTGTAGACGTAATCACAGGCGTCATCAAGGCGAATATTCCAAGCCGTATCGCATTTGCTGTTGCCAACAATGTTGACAGTCGCACCATCATTGATTCGATCGGTGCCGAGAAACTACTGGGAAAGGGTGACATGCTCTACTTCCCGCGCAGTGAGTTCCGTCCGCTACGCGTACAGGGCTGCTTTGTTTCAGACAGCGAAGCTCAGGCAATCATCGATTATGTAAAGGAACATAACGAAGCGATGTATGACTCGCGTATTGATGATCATATGGAACGCGCGACTGCCGAGCCTGAGGAACAGGAAGGCGGCAAGGAAATCGATTACGAGAACCAGGCTGAGACTGAGAATGAGATGCTGCAGCGTGCTATTGCCATGGCGGTTGAAAGCGGGCAGTGCTCTATCAGTATGCTCCGTCGCCGCCTTGGGTTAGGCCATTCTCGTGCCGGCAAACTAATTGATACGATGGCTGATATGGGCATTGTATCGCAAGATGAAGGACCCAAACCCCGCAGGACTCTGATCACTCGCGAAGATTATCTGAAGATGCAGGGCGAAATACTGGATAGATAGATGCTTTTCTGCTGGCCTGATCAACGGTTGCGAAGAGGATGAACGCTATGCTTAAGAAAGAGTTCCCGAAGCCGACGGGTGAATACGCAGTTGGTACGTTCACATATACTGTGAAAGATGACCGGGAAGAAGTACTGAAACCCGGCACGATGCGCAGTGTTGCTGCAAGGGTGTATTACCCAGTTCTTAAGGAAAGCGCAAAGGGACTTCGGAAGACGGTTGCACTGTCAGACAACATGCTGAAAGGTTTTAAGCACTCATTCAAGGTCGCGCCAAGTTTCAGAAAGAATCCTGAGGCGAATCAGTCCGAATGCTATACCAATGCTGAAAGAATCCCTGGCATGAGATTTCCGCTTATCATGTTTAATCATGGGTATAACTCTTACAGGGAGGGGAATTCGTTTCTTTGCATAGAGCTTGCTTCACACGGATATGTTGTGATCTCAGTAGCGCATTCAATGGAAGGAATGTGCACAGAGCTTGATGATGGAACGGCAATCTTCTATGACAAGAGCCTTTCGAAGAAAACATATGACCCCATGCTCGGGGCAGCATGGGCTTTGTACAGACTCATGAAAGCTCGCGGAACTGATGGGGAACTTGCCAGCAGATTCGACAAAACACAGAACAAATATTGCAGATTCCTTATGGGAAGACTACCTGAATGGGTGCAGGACAATCAAGCTGCTTTGAATTATGCCAAGGAGAGTCTTGCGGACCTAATCGATTTTGAAAAGGGAGTTGGCGTTACTGGGCACTCAATGGGGGGAAATACTGCATATGCACTCTGTGCGGGCAATCCTGATTTTGTATGCGGGATCAATATCGACGGTGCGCTCTTTGGAGATTATACGGATGCTGTTCAGACAAAACCATTTATGCAGATCAGCTGCAGGAACAATGAATATGTTGTAACAAGAGCATACGTCCGTCACACAAAGCTGGTATATAAGGTACTTTTTAGGAATATGCAGCATGTCGGCTTCTCAGATGCAAAGCACATGCTCCCCTTTAAGTCGATGATTGGAAAGCTTGATCCGGACACGATGCATGAGAATCTCTGCAGATGTCATCTGGAGTTCTTTGACGCTTATCTGAAACGTGCGAAGGAATTACCGGATCTGAAGAGCAACGATGTTATGACCGTGTCAGTATATCCGCCGGATATGCAATAACATCTGCGTGAAGACGACAATATAAGAGTATTATTCGGAGGGAAAAGACGATGAGAAAGGGCATAGCGTTTCTTCTGGCTGTAGCGATTCTGACAGTTCTTGCTGCGCCAGTATCAGCTTATGCATCGTATGGTTATATAACCATTGATACAAACGTAAGAGTGGTGAACGGGCGAGTAACGGTGTCTTGGACAGATACTGGTAACTGCGGCCCCTATTCAGTGATCTACGAATACTATGATGGCAGTGATACACCGCAATGCCGATTCTGGGCAGGAGACGATGAAGCGTCGTCCACAACAAATGAAACGAGCTTTGTGTTTGAAAGCCTGATTGCTGGACATCAGTATTACATTTACGTGATTGGACAGAACAATATCAGGGATATCCGTTTGATCACTGTACCGGAAACTGCTAGCTTTGAAGATGGTAAACTGAACGCTTCACAGGTACGTGTGGTAACGGATTATAAGTGCTATCGTATCAAAAACAAGTCAATGGAAAGCCTGAAAGGCCTGAACAGCGCGGATATCAAACAGCATATGGAAGACCGTGCTTATGGATTCAGATATCAGTTCACCCTGCCGCAGTTGGCATATGCACGCGATTATTTTGTCCAGTTGGCCATGTATGCACCTAATGGTTATGAACAGATTGTGCATTACTCGCAGTATGAATTCAGCACTGGAAAGGGTTTTACATATTATTTGCAGCTTGTTGGAGATGGTTTCTTTGCTAATCTATATAATACATGTGGGGATATACCGTCTGGAACATACCGCATTGAATTGTACTTCAACGGAATGCTGGCCCACACAAAAGAGTTCGCTGTAAAATGATTGTTATCTCAAATTCAAAACTGAAGGATTTAATCCCTCTCCGGACTGTCTTTGGCAGTCCGTATTTTTTGAACAGAGTTTGCATTTTCCAAAGAATAGCACAGGATCAAGCTGTTCCGTAATACGGGATGACTTGATCCTGTGCAGTAGTATGAGATGTAGTTGGCCTATCGTTCTTCGCGGAAATAGGGCAGGCCCAGGCTTTGCGGTGGCTGATTCTCTCGTTTGTTGCGAATGCTGGACAATACGAGAACGATGATGGTTACAATATACGGGGCCATTTTGTAGAGTTCCTTGATCGCCAGGTTCATACCAGAGGGACTGTACATGTGCAGGATATAAAGACCTCCGAACAGGAATGAGGCAAGGACTCCGGTGTCCGGACGCCATATTGTGAAGATGACTAAGGCAATGGCAAGCCAGCCACGGTCGCCAAACGCATTGTTTGACCAGATGCCGCTGGAGTAATCCATTACATAATAGAGTCCTCCTAGACCGGCGATCATGCTGCCGATGCAAGTGGATACATACTTGTAACGGTTGACGTTGATGCCGGCAGCATCGGCCGTATTTGGGTTTTCACCAACAGCACGCAGATGCAGACCGACACGAGTATGCCGCAGGATCCAGGCGCTCAGTAGTGCGATCGCAATAGCCAGGTAAGCAAGGAATCCGTATGAAAGGAAGATACTGCCAAACCAGCCCAGCTTATTTGCAAAAGGCAGTGTGCGTCGATAGATTATGCTGCTTGCAGACAGCGCAAGATACGGCATTTTGCTTCCTGCCAGCTTGATCAGCGAACCGCCGAAGAAATTACCAAAGCCAACACCAAAAGTAGTCATGGCAAGGCCTGTTACGTTTTGATTGGCACGAAGGGTTACAGTCAGGAAACAGTAAAGCAAGCCCATCAGAAGTGATCCCAGAAGCGAAGCGCACATTGGTATGAGGATGGCCGGAAGTGCGCGAATCGCATCGGGAGAGGGCAGGGAGCTTTCATACAGGAAGCCGCCAATAACACCGGAAATCGCTCCGACATACATGATGCCAGGAATACCCAGGTTCAGATTGCCGCTTTTTTCGGTCAATGTTTCGCCGGTACTGCCCAGAAGCAGCGGAACGCCTTGCATGACAGCGCGTGGGATGAATGAAACAAAATCAAACACGGCGGATATCCTCCTTCTTTGCAGTATGGCGGAAATGGATCTGATATGAGATAAAGAATTCACTGCCAACGATGAAGAACAGGATGATTCCGGTCAGAATCTCACTGAAGGATTGATTGAGCCCATATACCGTTGAGATCTCGCTGGCACCACGCTGGAGAAGTACCAGCAGGAAGCTTGTCATGATCATCCAGATAGGATTGAACTTGGCCAGCCATGCAACCATAACAGCAGTGAATCCGCGGCCACCGCTGATGGAAGTGGTCAACGTATGATCGGTACCTCCTACGAGCAGCATGCCGGTCAGGCCGCAGATGGCACCGGAAAGCAGCATGGTGCGGATGACTACGCGCTCGACCTTGATGCCTACATAGCGGGCGGTGCGCTGGCTTTCACCGACAACACTTATCTCATAACCATGTTTAGAGTAATTCAGGTAGATATACATCAGTATACATAAGATACCTACAACAATAATATTAAGCAGGTACTTATAGTTGCCGATCACAGGAAGCCAGCCAATCATATCCTTTTGATTGATAATACCGATCTTTCCAGCGCCCTTGGGCATTTCCCAGATGATGATGAAGAATGCGACCAGCTGTGTGGCAACATAGTTCATCATAAGAGTGAACAGGGTTTCGTTTGTGTTCCAGCGTGCCTTGAAAATAGCTGGAATTACACCCCATAAAGCGCCGGCAGCAATGCTGGAGATGACCATGCATACAATGATTACCCAGTTGGGGCATACATCGCGCAGACAGATCATGCAGGCGGCAGTAGCCAGGCCTCCGGCCAGTATCTGTCCTTCACCGCCAAGATTCCAGAAACGCATGCGGAAGGCAGGAATCAATGCAAGACCGACGGCAAGCAGCATTGCGATGTTCTGCAAAAGAACCCAGCGACGCCGTGCTGAGCTAAATGAAGCGCTGAGGATCGTGCCGTAAATACGCAGTGGCTTTTCACCGGTAGTTAGTACGCAGATGATTGCGCAGACGATCAGGGCAACCAGTATTGCTGCACCTCGGATCCCCCAGGAGGCGTACCAGGGGAGAGAAGCCCGTTTTGTTATATGGATCAAGGGCTCGCGCTTAGTTTCAGTCATCAGATTTTTTTCCTCCGATCTGCGTCATCATCATACCGACTTCGCGTTTAGAAGCGCCGCGTCCGGGAAGGATACCGCTTACTTTTCCTCCGCATAAGACCAGAATACGGTCTGCCAGGGCAAGCAGTACGTCCAGATCCTCACCTACATATATAACAGCTACACCGGCTTCCTTCTGGCGGTTAATCAAATCATAAATTGTATATGAAGAGTTAATGTCCAGTCCGCGTACGGCATATGCAGTCAACAGTACGGTGGGGGCTGAAGTGATCTCGCGTCCGACCAGGACCTTTTGCACGTTACCACCAGACAACCGGCGTACCGGTGTGGCAAGACTTGGCGTGCTGACTTCCAGTTCATGCACTACATTTTCCGCAACATGCATGGGTGTTTTGCGGTCGGTGAATATGGAATGCCCGCGGCGGAAAGAGCGGAGCATCATATTATCCGTTAGGTCCATGTTGCCGACAAGCCCCATGCCGAGACGGTCTTCGGGGACGAAGGAAAGCGATACACCCATGGCAGCAATGGCCAAAGGATCCTTACCGATCAGCTGCTCCTGAGTACCGTTGTCTTCAATATAGGATATACTGCCGTGTTCAGCTGGCTGCAGGCCTGCAATGGCTTCGAGAAGTTCTTTCTGGCCTGAACCGGCGATACCTGCGATGCCGAGGATTTCGCCGGAATTAGCGATAAAGGACACGCCGTCCAGCTTAAGAATTCCATCCTCATTGCGGACTGTCAGATCTTTGACTTCTAGCCGTGGACGCGGATTAACCGGATCAGGACGGTCGATATTCAGGGTCACTGTATGTCCGACCATCATGTTCGTCATTTCCTGTGCATTGGTCTCTGACGTGCGCATGGAGCCGATGTATTTGCCTGCGCGAAGCACTGCCACGCGGTCAGATAGGCTTTCTACTTCGTGCATTTTATGTGTGATGATGACGATAGCTTTACCGGCATCGCGCATGTTGCGCAGGACAGCGAACAGTTTGTCCGTTTCCTGCGGAGTGAGGACAGCAGTCGGTTCATCCAGGATCAGAACATTTGCGCCTCGGTAAAGGACCTTGACGATCTCAACTGTTTGCTTTTGGGAAACGGACATATCATAGATTTTCTGCTGCGGATCGACCTCAAACCCATAAGCATCGCAGATGCTTTTGATCTTCTTGGAAGCAGCAGCAAGATCCAGGTGCCCTTTGAGACCCAGAACGATGTTTTCGGCAGCAGTTAATACATCAACCAGTTTGAAATGCTGGTGAATCATACCGATACCAAATGCGAACGCATCCTTAGGGGAAGCGATTACCACTGGTTTTCCATCAATGCGAATCTCGCCTTCATCAGGGAAATAGATTCCCGACAACATATTCATCAGTGTGGTCTTGCCGGATCCGTTTTCGCCAAGAAGGGCGAGGATTTCGCCACGGTGAATCTCCAACGATACTTTATCGTTGGCGAGCACGGTCCCGAAGCGCTTGCTGACGCCACGCAGTTCAACGGCAGGGATGTTTTCGCTCACGGTTGTTGTCCTTTCTACACACAGGATAGTCACGGCAAAGGGCAGAGCGGCTGTTCTCTGCTCTGCCCTATACTGTGACAAAGCCCCGCAGGATAGCTTGACCATCCTGCGGGGGCAGAGAAGTCTGATCTTAGAAAGCGGTATCCAGCAGGGTGATGCCGTCGATCTGCAGATCGAAGTAAGGAGCAGAACGGAACTCGGATTCATGGAAATATCCGTCAGCGATCACTTCGGTGTCGGGAGTGTAGGCGGGATCGGTGTCAACATCAGCCTGATAGCTGGTCAGTTCGGCGCCGTCCTTGGTGAAGGTGGCAGTGCTGAAGACCTTCAGAGTGCCTTCGATCATGGCAGCCTTGGCAGCCTCAATGGCTTCAACAGTGCCGGCAGCGGCAACCGCTTCATTCAGGTCAGCCAGCACGACGGAATCGGTGGTCAGATCGCCGGTCCAGTCAGTGTCGATATCCTTGCCTTCAGCAACACAGGTGATGATGTACTCGAAGTAGGGAGCCCAGTTGATGCGGCTGGCTACGATGTAGGTGTCCGGGCAGGCTTCCGCGGCGGAACCGTTGTAGAACACGAACGGGAT
>JAFYDF010000018.1 GCA_017544935.1 Clostridia bacterium | reverse complement strand
GCGCCTTTACTGTCGCGGATATCGAAGAGATTTTTACGATCCGCAACGCCATGATGCTGCTGATCCTCCCGTCAGTCGTGGAAAGGATATCTGCTAAGGATATCGCTGAACTGCGCGTTCTGCTTTCAGAAATGGACGTCGCACAGAAAGAGGAAGACTGTGACGCGCTGGCTTCGTTCAACCGTGTGTTCCACAGCAAGATCGAGCACCTGACGGACAAAAAGCGTATCCTGCGGGTGATCGACGACCAGGAAGAATACATCACACGCTTCTCTGCGGTAACGATCGCCAGCATTGTCCGGCGTTCGAAGGCGCACCAGGAGCATCATGAGATGGTGGACCTGCTTGAAAAGCGTGACCTGGAAGGTCTTGAAAAGCTGATGAGCCATCATCTGGAAGAAAGCAAGATGACTTGCCTGGCCGCAGTAGGCAACCGCAAGTAAGGAGGGGCATCATTTATGGACGGCAGATGGGATCTTTCCGTTTTCTACCGTGGGTTTGACGACCCGCAGATAGAAGCGGACTTCGCCCGAATCTCAGATCTGTGCGTGCAGATTCGGGAAACACTTGATTCGAAGGGCGAGCCGGTAACGCTGCTCGAGAAGACCGCTGATCAGGAAGAAGAGCTGAACAGGCTTTTCGGTAAGCTGACTGGGTTTGCCGGGCTCACACAGGCGGCAGAAGCCGGACACAAGGAAGCCATGCAGCTGTATGACCGCTGCATGCAGGAATCGGTTGAACTGGATATGCTGTCTTCTGCGTTCTCCCGTTATCTTGGCGCGATGGATGCAAAGACATTCGAGGATACGATCGCCGCGAGCCCTAAACTGCAGTCGATTGCGTTCCATCTCCGCAGGGAGCGTGAAGCAGCCGAGCATACGCCCGCGCCTGAGATCGAAGAATGGCTCCTCAATATGTCGCTGAGCGGCGCTGGGACTTTCTCCCAGCTTCGCGACCAGCTGGACGCGACGCTGATGGTCGATTACCGCGGAAAACAGCTTCCGCTTTCTGAGATCCGCGGTATGGCTGAGGATCCGGATCCTGCCGTGCGCAAGGAAGCCTATGAGGCAGAGCTTGCAGCCTATAAGAAGATCGAGCTACCCATGGCAGCCTGTCTCAACGGCATTAAAGGCGAAGGCCTGACCATGGTTCGCGCAGAGCATTTCGACAGCATTCTGGATCAGTCGCTTTACGGATCAAACATGGACCGCGAGACCCTGGATGCCATGTGGACCGCGTGCAGGGAGTTCTTCCCGGACTTCCGCCGTTATCTGCGCAAGAAGGGCGAGCTGCTGGGGTATAAGAACGGCCTGCCGTTCTTCGAGCTGTTCGCACCGATCTCCGACGGGAAAACACCGGCAAAAACGTACACTATTGAGGAAGCGAGGGCGACCCTGATCCGTGAACTGAGCAAGTTCACGCCCGAGATGGGCAAGTTCATCGACAACGCTTTTGAAAACGACTGGATCGATCTGTATCCGCGTGAGGGCAAGAGCGGTGGCGCATTCTGTTCGGGCGTTGAACATGCGGAGCAGAGCCGTGTCCTGACCAACTTCACCGGCAGCCTGTCCGATGTCAGCACACTGGCGCATGAGCTCGGACATGCCTGGCACAACCGCTGCATGGCGGGACTGCCGCTGGTCATGCGCAACGAGCCGATGCCGCTGGCAGAGACCGCATCCATTTTCAATGAGACCCTGCTCGCTCATGCTCTGCGCGAAGATGTGCCGCATGATCAGCTGCTGGGTCTTCTGGATGCTGACCTGCAGAACAGTACGCAGGTGGTCGTCGATATCTACAGCCGTTTCCTGTTCGAAAGCGCCGTGATCGAAGGCCGCAAGTCGCATAATCTGTCGGTGGATGAGCTGAAGGAACTGATGCTTGATGCGCAGGAGCAGAGCTACGGCGACGGTCTGGATCCGGAATACAGGCATCCCTACATGTGGGCCTGCAAGAGCCATTATTATATCCCTGGGCTCGGATTTTATAACTATCCTTATGCTTTCGGCCAGCTCTTCGGTATGGGCGTGTATGCGCGCTACCAGGAGAAGGGCCCGGCTTTCGTGGAAGATTACAATAAGCTGCTGCGGTCCTGCGGTTCCGATATGGTCGCGGACGTGGCTGCCAGTGTGGGCATTGATGTGCACAGCGCTGATTTCTGGCGCAGCTCACTGAGGACCATCGCCAAGGATATCGAGCTGTTTATCCAGCTTGCTGACGAACAGATAAAAGGAGAATAAAAAAATGGCAACTGATCTTGAAATCGCACAGGCGGCGAAAATACAGCCGATCGGAAATATCGCAAAGGCGGCATGCCTGAAAGAAGAGAGCCTTTCTCCCTACGGGCGCTATATCGCGAAGGTAGACCCTGCTTATTACCGTGACCTTCCGCGCCGCGCTAAGCTGGTGCTCGTGACCGCAATCACGCCCACGCCCGCAGGCGAAGGCAAGACGACGGTCAGCATTTCGCTGGCTGACGGTATGCGCAAGAACGGCAAGAATGTCATGCTCGCGCTACGCGAGCCTTCCCAGGGCCCGGTCTTCGGCATGAAGGGCGGCGCTGCGGGCGGCGGTTATGCCCAGGTCCTGCCTATGGAGCAGATCAACCTGCACTTCACGGGCGATCTGCACGCGATCACGGCTGCAAACAACCTGCTCGCGGCAATGGTGGACAACCATATCCAGCAGGGCAACCAGCTGGGGATAGATCCCCGTCAGGTATGCTTCCGCCGCTGTATGGACGTCAATGACCGTCAGCTGCGCTCGATCGTCAGCGGCCTGGGCGGACGCACGAACGGCGTTCCGCGCGAGGATGGTTTCGATATCACCGCAGCCAGCGAAGTCATGGCTACATTCTGCATTGCGGAAGACCTGCCCGATCTCAAGGCACGTCTTGCACGTATCGTAGTTGCACGCCGCTATGACGGCACCGCCGTGACCTGCGGCGATCTGAATGCCGAAGGCGCAATGGGCGCGCTGCTGCGCGATGCCGTACAGCCGAACCTTGTGCAGACGATTGAGGGAACGCCCTGCCTGATGCACGGCGGCCCCTTCGCGAACATCGCACATGGCTGCAACAGCGTTATCGCGACCAAGCTCGCCCTGAAACTTGCTGATATCGTAGTCACCGAAGCAGGCTTCGGTGCGGACCTGGGTGCAGAAAAGTTTGTGGATATCAAGTGCCGCCAGGCAGGCCTGTTCCCGGACTGCATCGTGCTGGTTGCGACCGTGCGTGCTCTTAAGCATCACGGCGGCGTGGATAAGACCATGCTAAACCAGGAGAACATTCCTGCCATGCTTGAAGGCTGCGGCAACCTGTGGCGTCATCTGGAGAATGCACGTAAAGTATGGCAGCGTCCTGTCGTCGTGGCGATCAACCGCTTTGTCAGCGATACGCAGGCTGAACTGGATACGCTTTACAAGGCAGTCGCCGAGAAAGGCGTTCCCGTTGCAGTATGCAACGGCTGGGCAGAGGGCGGCAACGGCACACTGGAGCTCGCGGAGCTCGTAGCGCGCGAAGCCGAGAATAACAAGGCAACTGAGCCCTCATTCACATATCCTGATTCGATGTCCCTGACTGAGAAGATCGAAGCTGTAGCACGCCGCATCTATGGCGCGGACGGCATCTCAGTATCGCCTTTGGCCGCAAAACAGCTGAGCACGCTTGAAAAGGAAGGCTACGGCAGTATGCCGGTCTGCATTGCCAAGACCCAGTATTCCTTCAGCGATGACGCTCAGAAGATCAATGCGCCTACTGGTTTTACTGTCAGCATCCGCCAGGCACGTCTGTCTGCTGGTGCAGGCTTTGTGGTAGCGTTTGCCGGTGATATCATTGCGATGCCCGGCCTGCCGAAACGTCCGGCCGCACTTGGAATCGATGTGGATGAGAACGGGACCATCAGCGGTCTGTTCTGATAGGAGACCAAGTCTATGAAGAAACTCGCTGCGGCGATCCTGTGCCTGCTGCTAGTATGCTGCACCGCGCTTGCGGAGCAGGAAATGAGCTGGCAGCAAATGCTGCAGATCGCCACACCTTCACCCATACCTCCATACCTTCCGACCAGCACGCCCGAGCCGACAGCGGACCCGAATGCGGATATCCGCTTTGAGGCTGACGGGAGTATCGTTCTGACGATCACTGCCGTTGGCGACGTGACCATCGGCCGCAACGTGCAGAGCTCGTCCACGATCTTCCAGAAAGAACTGGAGCGTCAGGGCGGTGATATGAACTTCATCTTCCGCAATACGAAGCAGATCTTTGCGGAAGACGATCTGTCTATTATCAATTTCGAAGGCGTTCTTGCCGAGAAGTACACGATTCCTTCCTCCAAGAAGGGCAACAGTTTCCTGTTCATCGCGTCTCCGGAATACGCTCAGGCGCTTGCCAATAACAGTATCGAGGTCGCTACGATCGAGAACAACCATATCGACGACTTCGGTGATCAGGGCAGGAGGGACACTCAGCGTGCACTGGCGGAAGCAGGAATCCAGTGGGCGGATGAGTATCATCCGACTGTTTACACTGTCCAGGGCTTGAAGATCGCTATTCTGTCATACAAGACGTTTGACTATTACAATACGCTGTTTACTAAGGTTCCGCAGGAAGTCGAGAAGGCTAAGAAGGAAAACGATCTGGTCTTTGTATGCTTCCATTGGGGCGCTGAAAAGGACTATGCACCCAATGCGAACCAGCAGAAGCTGGGGCGAATGGCAGTGGATGCCGGCGCGGATCTCGTGATCGGGCATCACAGCCACCGCATCAATCCGATCGAGAAGTACAACGGCAAGTATATCGTTTATTCCGTGGGCAATTTCTCATTCGCCGGGAACAACAAGCCTGACGATATGTCGACCTTCATTTTCCAGACTCGGTTCAGGATCAAGGACGGGGAGATCATTTCAAATCCGTTCCGTATCATCCCGAGCAGGATTTCGTCCAGAACGGACCGGAACGATTTCGCTCCGACGCCTTATACGGAAACTATGCAGATCAACAACACGATCAAGATCATGAAGGATAACGGCAAGAAGCTGCAGTATGCGGTGAGCGAATACCCGCTGGACTGGGAGTGATATTATGCCCAATGTCAAGGCTGTACTGATGGATGAAGCGGCCATGAGCCGCGCGCTGACACGCATTGCGCATGAGATCATAGAGCGTAATGACGGCGTAGACAATGTGGTGCTGATCGGTATCCGCAGGCGTGGCATTCCGCTGGCGCGGATGATCGCGAGCAATATCGGGCGCATTGAAAACAAGGAGATCCCGGTAGGGGAGCTGGATATCATGCTCTATCGTGACGACCTCACGAAGATTGCCGATATGCCGCAGCTCAGCAATACAAATGTGCCGTTTGATGTGACGGGCAAGCGTGTTGTGATCGTGGATGATGTACTGTATACTGGCAGGACAGCACGCGCGGCAATCGACGCGGTTTTTTCGATGGGACGTCCGGCAATGATCCAGCTGGCGATTCTTGTCGACCGTGGACACCGAGAGCTTCCGATCCGTGCTGACTATGTGGGCAAGAATGTGCCCACTTCCCACAATGAAGTGATCGCAGTCCAACTGCCGGAATTTGACGGCGAAACGGCTGTAAAGATCCTTTCGCTGGACTGACAGGAGGCAAACATGCGCGCTAAGATCGTTCTTCTGTACGAAACAGAAACAGGCAAGAAAATCTGCAACGCGGCATCGCGTGTGCTTGCGCAGACAGCAGTAGCATTCGGACATACGATCTCACTGCCAGTACGGCAGTGTGCGCATAGTGAGGGTGTATCGGATGAACTGCTTGATTTCTGCGGAGACGCGGATGCTGTGCTTGCCTGCGAAAGCGGCATGTCCTGTTTGCCGGAACTTGCATCTGAACTCATGTGCGCGGTCCGCGTGCGTGACCTACGCTATGCGTCACTGATCGAGAACCGGTCCCTGACCGGCAGGGATTATCCGCTGAACTGCGTGATCGTACAGGCACTTGAAAACGAGACTGCTGCACTTGAACTGGCTGCAAAGCGCGCATTTGAGATCTCCGCACAGGAGCGTCTGCCGATCGATCAGGTCCCGCCTTCCGGAAAGCTCGCACAGGCTTGGCAGACAGCGATAGGGAACGCGGACTCGCTGAGCGCGCCATATCATGCACGCGAACTTGCACTGCCGTCTGCAGTGCCTGAAATGATCTACCGTACGTCACGCTTCGGCGTGATTGTGTGTCCGCCTTATGCGGGCGGCATCCTGGCTGAGGCCTCAGCGGCGCTGTCCGGTGCACCGGGCATGTGCTATGATGAGTATGCGGGCGGCGAATGTGCTTTGTATGCACCGCTCAGGGACACAGATGATGCCGCAGATCCTTTCGGCATGCTCCGTGCGATCTGCCATCTGTTGAAGCATACTGTGAAGCTAGAAAAGGAAGCGGGCTGCCTTGAGGCTGCTGTCTCAAATGTGCTGCAGGCCGGCTGGAGGACATCGGATATCCTGTCCCCGGATACACAGCTGACAGACATTGAGGGTGCCGCAGAGCTCATCTGCGGTCAGATCGAGCTCGCAGGCTCCTGGATCATTGAGAAGTAAGCAGAAAATCTGCTTGTGAATACGGTTGATATCCCGTTACGGAGGAATCGGTTTTGAAGAAATGGCTGGCGATCTGCCTTCTGCTGATACTTACGCTGCCGCTTGCCGCGGCTGCCGAGGAGCTCACGTTCTCGTTTATCGGCGACTGCAGCATCGGTGAGACATATCAGCGTAAGGGTGAAAAAGACGGCTATACCTGGATGCTGGACCAGAACGGCATGGACTGGCCGTTCTCGCTGCTGCGCGAATATCTTGAGGACGATGATTACACATTCGCGAACCTCGAGGTCGTGTTCACTTCACGTAAGCGGCACGCGGACAAGGTCTATCCGCTGGTAGGCGAACCGCGCTATGCTGAGGTGCTGCTGCACTCGGGCGTGGATGCCGTGAACACGGTCAACAACCACTGCTTTGATTTCTATCTGGAAGGCTATCAGGACACGATGGCAACACTGGACGCTCTGAACTTCCCGCATTTCGGCAGCGTATACGTCGGCAGCAAGACCAACGGCCAGGACGTGCTGCTGACCGCAGAAGTCGAGGGAGTGAAGATCGGCGCACTCGGATTCACATATCCGCAGGATTCAGACCTGAAACTGATCGAGGAACGTATTAAGACACTGCGTGAACAGGGCTGCGTTTATATTATTGCGTCCCTGCACTGGGGCCGCGAAACACACGCATATCCCGAGACCTGGCAGCTCAGGTACGCTCGCAGTGTGATCGACCTGGGTGCGGATATCATCTGGGGCCATCATCCGCATGTACTGCAGCCGGTACAATTCTATAAGGGTAAGCCGATTCTGTATTCCACTGGTAATTTCACATTCGGAACGATGTCATCCAATGTGGACCGGGACACAGGGATCTTCCGGCTGACGTATGAAAAGACGGAGGAAGGCCTGGAACTGGACCATCTTGAGGTCATTCCCTGCCGCACAACAGGCAAGGGGGATTACAGACCGTATGAGCTGACGGAGACAGAAGATCGGGAGCGTGTATTCAAGAAACTGATCTATCCAAAGGAAGTACAGAACATGCTGCGGCTTCCCTCTGAATTTGTTCAGACCGGGATGGTTTATATGGTCGACGGAATTCCGACCGCAGAGAAATAAGCTGGACGTAGTAAATCAACTGTGTTATAATACCACGAACCTGTGGAAGGAGGGGTGCCTGGATGGAACGGACCGGGTTTGTTAAGGAAAAGAAAGGCGATACGCTGAGCGTATGCTTTGAGCGCCCCGAAGCCTGTGAAGGCTGCCGCGGGTGTTCCAAGGGTCTGCTGCCCAAGAAGGAACTGCTGACCGTGTTCGGCAAGGCCGATATCGGTGATGAGGTTGTTGTGCGTATGCCGGAAGCGAAGACGCTGAAGGCTTCTTTGCTGGCATATGGCGCACCGCTGTGCGGTGCTGTTGCAGGACTTTTGATCGCGTCCGCCGCGGGAGCGGGGGATGCATTGACACTAGCTGCAGCTTTGGTCGGTATGGCAGTCGGCTACGGCGCGGTACGGCTGTTTGACGTACGCCTGCGTAAGAAAGATGACTGGCGTCCAACAGTTGTGGCTGTCATTTCTAAGAAAGAGAAGAAGGAGTAAAACAATGAGCGAAAAGATTTTTACGGCTGCAAATTTTGAGCAGGAAGT
>JAFYDF010000143.1 GCA_017544935.1 Clostridia bacterium | reverse complement strand
TCGGAGAAAGAGCAGAAGACCATGCCGGAACACAGAGTACTGCAGATTTTGGCTGAGGTTTTTGAACTGGAAAAGGCTTTCCGTGATCTGTCCGCGGATGAACGGAAAGTACTCAGGAACGAAAAGGCGCGGCCGCTGCTGGACGAATTCTTCGGGATCGTTCGTACGCTGGATCCGGATGATCCGGAATACAGTGAGCAGATGAAGAAAGGGATCCGTTATGCCCTGAATCACGAAGCCGAACTGCGCCGGTTCCTGGATGACGGTCATATTCCCTGTGACAACGGGGCATGCGAACGGCATATACGTCCTTTTGCTACCGGAAGGAAGGCATGGCTGTTCTGCAATACCATTGACGGAGCGAAGGCATCTGCCATTCTCTTTACGCTGGTAGAAACGGCAAAAGCCAACAATGCTGATCCCTATTACTATCTGAAATACCTGCTGGACAGCATGCCTGGGCATATGGACGATCATGATTTCAGTTTCCTGGATGACATGATGCCATGGTCGGAAGCATTCAGGAGATATACGGAGAGGGAGAAGACCGAACTGATCCGGAAGTACCGGCTGAACGCTTCTGACGAGCCGCCAAAGCTGATGCAATGCCGATCCGCTGCGGGCAGCAGTGGCATTGCCTGACAGGCAGTCCCAAAACTCCGAAAACTCCCGGGAGTTTTTGGGGTTTTGGAAGTTCTGCGATACAAAATGAGATTTTTGAGACTGAGTCCGGGAGAGTTTCCGGATCTTTCAGACTCCGCAGTCAAAGCCGCGAGAGTTTTGGCTGCGGGGTCTTCCCTGATGCGATATGAAAGAGTATAATTCGATGTAAGGATTCTGGTTATACACCAATCATTTGTCGCTTACGATTAATTAGCCCTTGGATGATAAAGGAAAATGAGCACTTTTGTTGAAATGTTTATTGTTAGTATTGATGTCATAATAATATTCCAGATAATTTATCTTTCAAATTCATATGGCAAGGAGAATAACGTCATGAAGTACATGAATGAAATCATAAATCTCGCGAAACAAAATGAAGAACGAATGATCAGCCTCAGGCGCCAGATACACCGCTGTCCGGAAGTAGCATATCATGAATATGAAACTGCAAAAGTCATACGTGCTGAGCTTGAACATCTGAATATCCGCTATAAAGAATGCGGAACGGGGACGATTGCCGATATCGGCCCAGCTTCCGGCAAGCTTGTTGCTCTGCGTGCAGATATAGATGCCCTGCCCATCACTGAAGAGACCGATTTTGAATTCGCATCCTGTAATCCTGGATACATGCACGCCTGCGGCCACGACTGCCATACTGCCATGCTGCTGAATACCGCTGCTATCCTGTCCCATTTCCAGGATCATCTGCCCGGTCCGGTGCGTCTCATATTTCAGCCTGCCGAAGAAGGCGGCGGCGGTGCGCGCGGTATAATCAGCGCAGGTGCCGTAGAGAATGTTTCATCGATTTTCTGTCTGCATATGCGGCCCGGGATGCCCAGCGGGGTTTTCGCTACCAAGCCCGGTTTGATCCACGCCAGCAGTGATGGATTCCTGGTCCGTATTCACGGCAGAAAGAGTCATGGTGCAAACCCCGAGAAAGGCGTAGACGCCATTCTGATTGCTGCTCATACAGTACTCGCGCTTCAGGAGATCATCTCACGGGAGATCAGCGCACATGATAATGCAGTTCTGTCGATAGGAAAGATAAACGGCGGACAGGCACGCAATATCGTATGTGAAGAAGTGACCCTTGACTGCACGCTCAGAACGCTCAGTGAAGAGAAAAGGCAATATATCCGGCAAAGGATAAATGATATAGTCACCGGTACCGCCACAATGTACCGAGGCAGTGCGGAGATAGAATATGTACAGAACTACTGCACTTGCAGGAACGATGAGACCGAAACTGATTTTTCTGTCCGTCTGGCAGAAGAACTGTTTGCGGATACTCCTGTGACGATTCTTAAGAACGCAAGCATGGGCGGAGAAGACTTCGGTTTCTACCAGCAGCTTGTTCCGGGCACAAAGCTTTATATTGGGTCTGGCTGTCAGGAAGGTCTCCATACATCCACATTCCGCGTAGATGAAAGCGGCCTGTACCGTGGTGCTGCCCTGTTGGCTGCTATCGGAATCAACCGTTACGTGTAACTGCGCTTGTTTTCTGCTCCTGGACCAATTCTGTTTTTACAAAAACCATCATCCTGAATACATGTGCTAATAGGTTACACATAATGTTAGAAAAAAACGCCGTCCTTTCAGACGACGCATTGAATCGGTCTTCATCTTATAAACGGTTTGCATTTCCCCAGTCACACAGCTGATCGAGCACTTTCATCAGGGAATGGCCGCGCTCTGTCAAAGTGTATTCCACTTTAGGCGGGACTTCAGGATACATTTCACGATGGATCAGGCCGTCCCGTTCCAGTTCCTTCAGATGCTGACTGAGAGTTTTATCAGCTATTCGGCCGAGATACCGCTGCATTTCATTAAACCGTACCGGCTCATATTCCATCAGGCAGTACAGGATAATCGGCTTATACTTCCCCGTGATCAGGGATAAAGTATAGCTGTATCCGGTAGAAGCAAAGTCCGCTTCATCTATACGTTTCGTTCCCATACTTACCTCCATGTAAGTACCTTACCTTAATGTGGGTACTTGTCGTGCTCTCTGGCTCATGGTATCATATAATTGCCGAAAAGGCAATCACGTATATCAGGAGGGGATCTACTCATGAAGAAGAATCTAGGTGTTTTACAGGCCGTGTACCCTATGCCTGTTCTGATGGTCGCCGCGTATGACGAAACCGGCAAGACCAATGTCATGAATGCCGCCTGGGGCATGATCTGCGCCATGGATAAAATCGCTCTGTTCATCGATGAGGATCATAAGACAACGCAGAACCTGCTGAAGACAAAGGCATTCACCGTTGCGCTGGCGGATCGTGAACACATGGACATCGCCGATTTCTTTGGTATTGCAACGGGCAACAAAATGGACGACAAATTCGAACGTACCGGATATCATGCTGTAAAAAGTGAGCATGTGAACGCCCCCATCGTGGAGGAGTTCCCGGTCGTGATGGAATGTGAGCTGGCTGAAGTCATCAACACCGAAAACATGTATGCCATTGTTGGCAAGATCGTTAATGTGGCAGCTGAAGAAGCAGTATTGGATGAGCAGGGCAAGATCGATCCCGCAAAGTTGAATGCATTGATCTTCGACCAGTTCAAGCACGGTTACTATGTATCCGGAGAGCAGGTCGGCAAGGCCTGGAATGCCGGTGCCGCATTGATGAAAAAGTAAACACTTGTCTATAAGAGTCAGGCAATCGTAATGATATGCTCCCTTCATGGAAGGCAGAAAAAATGCCACGTGAAGAGAGCATATCAGTTTATAACAGTTTTCTGATTCCCCTTGCTGCGCAAAAACCAACGTGCTAGAATAGGCTGAAGGAATCCTCAAGGAGGCATTACCGTGAAAAGCATATCTGATATCGATCCGAACTTCCGACTTTCCGAAACCGTTCCCGATGGCATGAAGTTTTATGATCCCTTTGATACTCCATTCAGCATCTGGGGTGTCGCGCAGAACAAGCGCGGCGTACTCTGCCGTTTGCCTGAAGATCTGCTTTCCGAATGCAGCAATGGGATCAAGCGTCTGGCCTATCATCTTGCCGGAGCCTGCATCCGCTTTTCCACTGATGCTGAACAAGCCGCTGTGCTTTGGGAACTGACTGAGACCGGGAACATGCCGCACTTCGCCGCCAGCGGACAAAGCGGGCTGGAACTGTTTGAGGAAACAGATAGCGGGACACGTTATGTGAAGAATCTTATCCCCGCCATGAATGAAGGCCACGGCTGCAGAAAGAATCAAAGCTGCAGTTTTGCTCTTCCTGGCGGGATGCGCAGTTACGTACTGTATCTGCCCCTATATAATGGCATAAAGCAGCTGCTGATCGGATTCCCGGAAGGAGCACAGATCCTGCCCGGCCGTACTCCAAAGGTGGAAAAGCCGGTCGTGTTCTACGGATCGTCTATTACGCAGGGCGGGTGTGCCTGTAAAGCGGGATCCTGTTATTCCACGATCCTCTGCCGCAGGTTGGATGCTGCGCAGATCAATCTCGGTTTTTCCGGGAACGCAAAGGGCGAAGAGATCATCGCACGTTATATTGCTTCCCTGCCCATGAGCGTGTTTGTCCTGGATTATGACCATAACGCGCCTACGCCGGAGCATCTTCTGAAAACACATGAGCCTTTCTATCGGATCATACGCGAAACGCAGCCGGACCTGCCGATCATCATGATCAGCCGTCCTGACTTTGATAAAGACCCCAATACAGGCACGATATGCCGAAATATCATTCGCGGTACATATGCGCATGCTCTCACCGAGGGGGACAAAAACGTCTATTTCGTCGATGGCAAGAAAATGTTTGGCAAAGAAGACCGCGATATGTGTACTGTCGACGGTTCGCACCCGAATGACCTGGGATTCCTCAGAATGGCGGACATGGTGGAACCTGTGCTGCGGGGGCTGCTATATTCCCAGAAGTAAGAGGCTCTACAAAGGCTTGTCCTGATTATTCCAATCGAAATCGCATCCATGCTGCTGATCGTTTTTGGGTCGGCAGCATGAATTATATTGAAATCATGGTTCAATTTGGCTATAATACATAGGCTGTATTCTTCAGTGGAAATGGAGAGAAGTATTATGTTAAAGAGAATCATTGCTGCCCTGCTGATCATGGTGTGCCTGCTCAGCGCCACAGTTCTTGCAGACGGCAGCTATGGGACAGCAGTAGTCGATGCAAGGACTTCAGACCGAGCGCATCTTCGCGAGAAGGCTGATATCAAAAGCAAGTCTAAAGGCCTGTATTTTACAGGCACCGTCGTGACATGTGAATCGGATATAAACAAGACCTGGGTCAAGGTTACCATCGGCAGTGAAACCGGGTATATGAAAGCTGAATATCTGCGCAAAAGCGGCAATGTCAAAAGCCGTCAGCCGATAGGCTATGTACAGGCTGCAGATGGTGTCGTGCTGCGTACCCGTCCAAATGCTACAGCAAGAGCCGTTGCCACTCTACCCCGCGGCAGCGCCGTAACCATTCAGGGAGAAACCTCAGAGCGCTGGTATTATGTATCTGCAGGCACAATGACAGGTTATGTATTCCATGATGATATAAGCGCTAACTTGAATCTGCCCAAGAGCATGAAGTATCTGGATGTCATGCTGAACCGACAGCAGGTGACATATGCGGAAACAGGCGCAAAACTGTATCTGAATCAGCTTGGCCTGGACGGCAGTGTTTTCCAGTATGAAAGCTTCGCCGTTCTTGATCTGGACGGCGACAATGCTACTGAAGTCGTGCTCACTATCCGTGGCGGACTGGGATCAATTGTTCTGGACAGCAAGAACAGCAATATTACAGCCTATCTGGTCTACTACCGCGCTATGAATGAGATAAAGATAGATGGCACCTTCTCCTACTCCAGCGGCGCAGCTGACAGTGGTTTTGCCCGTATTAACTTTAAAAACGGAAAAGCAAACTTCAAACCTTTCACTTATCTGCAAAGCGGCGTCCCATATGTGAATGGTAAAAAATCCAATCAGTCCTCCTTTGACTCCGCTGTACAGAAACAGGCAAAAAAAGCAGAACCTGTCTGGTTCGTTTATAATGTTGAAAATGTACAGATCATCCTCAGCAAATAACTAAAAACCAGATGGTTCTGAATTCTGCCTGATACCACGTAAATAAACAGGAATATAAGATCCTTTCATGGAAAATGCACCCGGCTATTTTGCTGAGTGCATTTTTTGTTTGATCAGACCTGCTTCATATCCAGCAGCACTTCACAGTTTGTACCGTAGAATATATCTTCCTTTCCAGAAATGATCTTGAAAAAGTCTTCGATCAGCTGCCAGTGGTCAAACTCATCAAACTCGTAGCTATGTCCCCACAGATAAAACATCTGAGGAGTTTCGGGTTTCAGTTTAACGAACTGCTCGGCAAGTTCCAGAAGCTCGGGTGTTTCGTGGCGGCAGGTAGCAGGGAGCTCCAGCAGGTTTTCGCACAAATCAAACCTATGATGCTCCATAACAGTACGTGAATAACGGATCCCGGCTTCTTTTTCAACAGCCTTGACTTCGTCATTATAAGTACCATATGGATAAGCGAAGCCATACATTTTCCGTCCGAAAAGCTGGCTCAGCTGCTCCTGGCAGCCTATAACCTCTTCACGAAGACGAATTCCGGTAAGGTTTTCCAGATGCGGATGTGTGCAGCTGTGTCCCGCAATTTCATGACCGGCATATACTTTAGGCAGATCCTTAAGATCCAAATGATGCACCGTTACATCATGTTTCTGAAAAGTGTCCGAATAATTCTGCCTTCCCGGATTCAGGTTAAATGTACCTTTGATCCCATACTTGTCCATCAGCGAAATCAGACGAATATCCTGTTCCACGCCGTCATCATAGCTCAGCGTGAGTGCCTTCATCTTGCCATCCCACATAATGAATTTTCCTCCAGCATTTCTATTTTGTCGTCTTGATAAAAGCACCCTCCGTAAAGAAGGATGCTTTGTCTGTTATTTCAGGATCAGCCAGGCTATCACAGCCAAGCCCAGCAGAATACGATAAATTCCAAACGCACGGAATGTATGTGTACGGATATACCGTACCAGCACGCGGATAACAGCCAGGGAGATCGCAAAAGCTACTGCAAATCCCATTACGATCGCTGCGATCTCACCGCCGGCCAGAGTTCCGCCATTCATAACGAATTTAGCGCATTTGAGCAGGCTTGCGCCCAGCATCGTCGGGATAGCCATGAAGAAGCTGAACTCCACAGCCGCAGGACGCGCAAGTCCCAGAAGCAGGGCGCCGATGATGGTGCTGCCGCTGCGGGACGTGCCGGGAATCAGCGCAAGTATCTGAAAGCAGCCGACAAGGAAAGCCGTTTTATAATCGATTTCTTCAGCGTTCTGGATGCGTCTAGCATGCTTTCCACGCTCCAGCCGGTCCAGGAACAGAAAGATGATTCCGTAAATGATCAGGGCGGCTGCAATAACAGGCAGTCCGTTCAGCTTTTCCTCAATCAGGTCATCCAGCAGGACTCCGATCACACCGCTGGGGATCACTGCAACGATAATCTTGAACCAAAGCGACCAGGTCGTCTGTTTTTCCTGACGGGACTTACTCGGCGCAAATGGATTCAAACGGCGGAAATAAAGCACCACCACTGCCAGGATAGAGCCCAGCTGGATCAGTACATCAAACAGCTGGAAAAATGAATCGCTTCCCTGCAGCGGCAGGAATTCATTAAGCAGCAACAGGTGTCCGCCTGAGCTGATAGGCAGCCATTCAGCAATTCCCTGAATGAGTCCCATCAGTGCTGCTTTCAGCAATTGAAACGCCATAGATATCTCCTCTTAGCCGTTTTCAAGCCTTTCCATGGCTTCAAAAATGGCTTCCAGTTCTTCGGCAGAATTATACTGCAGCACCACCTTGCCGCGCTTCAGGTTACCGCGCAAAGCAGTACGCACACCGAGGACCGTCTGCAGGCGGGCACGCATGTCCTCAAGCTCTGCCGCGATCGGTACAGGCTCATGCTTGACCGGTACTTTTTCCGGGATGACAGCCAGATGCTCAGTCTCGCGGACGCTGAGTCCTTCCGCAACAATGCGCTGTGCCAGCTTATGCTGCCAGGCCTCATCGCGGATGCCGGCCAGGACACGCGCATGTCCCCCGGATATCTCGCCGCTTTCTACCAGTGCCTGAATATCTTCGGGAAGGTTCAGCAGGCGCAGAAGGTTTGCCACTGCCGGACGCGAACGGCCGACACGCTGTGCGGCCGTTTCCTGCGTGTACCCGCACTCATCCATTAGCGCACGGATACCGTTCGCTTCTTCAATGGGGTTCAGGTCTTCACGCTGCAAGTTCTCGATCAGCGCGGCCTCCATGCGCTCGCGTTCATCCATTTCACGCACAACGCAAGGTACCGTCTGCAGTCCTGCCATGCGCGCAGCACGGAAGCGGCGCTCACCGGCTACGATGCGGTAGCGGGCGCCCTCGGGCGTGACGAGCAGCGGTTGCAGGACTCCGCTCTGGCGAATGCTCTCAGCCAGCGTTTCCAGCGCTTCGCGGTCAAACGCGCGGCGCGGCTGTTCAGGGTTTGGATCCAGATCATTCAGGGCAATCTCGGTCGTTCCGCCGGGCATATCGCTTTCCGGCAGCAGGATATCCAGCCCGCGTCCAAGACCTTTCTTGGTTGCCATTACGCATTCCTCACAATCTTATCTGATTTTTTCGCCATTCCGTGCCAGCACTTCGCGTGCCAGTGCACGGTACGCTTCCGCACCCGTGGAACGCGGGTCATAGCGGTTGATGGGCATCGCGTGACTGGGAGCTTCACCCAGACGCACGTTGCGCGGTATGCATGCGGCAAATACCTTGCCGCGGAAATGCTTTTTCACCTGCTGCGCCACCTGCAAACTCAGGTTGGTACGCCCGTCAAACATCGTCAGCAGCACGCCTTCGATGTCCAGCGGCGGGTTCAGGCCGCGCTTGACGCGCGATACCGTATCCGTCAGGCTACGCACACCCTCCAGTGCATAGTACTCGCACTGGATCGGGATCAGCACGGAATTTGCAGCGGTCAGAGCATTCACTGTCAGCAGACCCAGCGAGGGCGGACAGTCGATGATGATATAGTCATATTTCTCGTCCAGCTCGCGCAGCGCGGCACGCATGCGGTATTCACGCCGGTCAAGGGATACCATCTCGATCTCAGCTGCAGCCAGCCGGATATCCGAAGGCAGTACGCACATATTCGGAGTATCTGTCTTTACGACAGCTTTTTCCGCAGTGATCAGGCCCAGCAGCACTTCATACAGCGTCTGGTCCCCCACCTGCGCGCCGGCACCGCTGGAAGCGTTGCCCTGCGGATCTGCATCCACCAACAGGCATTTCTTGCCCAGCTCGGCCAGGCAGGCGCACAGATTGACAGCAGTCGTTGTTTTTCCGACGCCACCCTTCTGATTGGTTACGGCAATGATCTTGCCCACATAAATCCCCTCTTTTATCAGTTTTGCAGCCAGTATTGCCAGCGAAAGGGCGGATGGCAGGATCGCACCGTCTGTGCAACCGCCGCCAGCTCTTCTTCACTCTGCATGGATGCCAGGTCAACCAGCAGTGCCCGCAATGCTGCCAGGCTGCTATGTGACATTGCATAGCTGCGTATACGTTCGTATCCACGCGGCATGCGCGATATCTCGCGCATCTTCAAGTACAGCAGGTCATCCGCCATCATGGCGAAATCATCCATGCGCACGCGCACGATCCGGCCGTCATCCAGCAGGATACGCATATCGCCCTGCGTCATGCTGTGGACTGTACGGAAAAGCAGTGTGTCCAGTGATTTTTCAAGGCTTTCCAGATTACCCGCTTCCGGCATAAAGCCATTCAGAAGTGAAGCAGCCTTCTCACAGACATCACTCCGGAGCAGCAGCGCTTTTCCGAGCCAGGGATGCAGCAGAACACTGATCTCTTCTGCCTGCACCATGCCGCATGCCCCCTTTCCTACTAATAAATAAAGATAACACATCCGCGGCTGTTTGTCCACCGCAGCACGACCGGCTGTACAATAAAAAGCGCGGCCGGCTGTATGATAAAAATTACTTTTTTGTAACATCTGAGCGAAATATTTTTGATTTTGTATATATTTGTGATTATTTATGCGCTAAACCAGATATTTTGTGGCAGCGATGCTTTCCCGCCACAAGCAGTCGTTATCCACCGTATACTCTTCCGCAAGCCCGCGATTGTGGATAACTCTTGCCATTTTTCGCTTAATCTGCTATGATAATGACGTTCAAGAGGCACGACGACGGATTTATCCACATTGATTTATCCACCGGTCGCACGTATGACAGCGAACGGCTTATTTTTTACGCTCTGCATTTTCCCGCAGTCTATACATGCCTTATACACTGATCTGTAAACGGAGGCGTTTTTCTTGGATACCGCCCAGCTTTGGGAGAAGACCTGTGATATACTGCGCGCTGATATGACCAGCGTCACATATGATACCTGGATCAAGGCACCGCTCAAACCGATCGCTTTGGACGGCGATACTTTTGTTCTGCAGACAGCGACGCTGTTTTTCAAGCAGCACCTGTCTTCACGTTATACCATCCAGATCGAGAACGCGCTTTCCAAAGCCGCTTCCCGCCCGCTTCATGTGCGCTTTATGACCCCGGAAGAAGCGGAAACCTACCGTCAGCCTGCTGTATCCGCCGTTCCGAAGCCTGCCTTCCTGAATCCAAAGTACACCTTTGATTCCTTTGTCGTAGGCAACAGCAACCGGTTCGCGCACGCCGCCTGCCTGGCCGTAGCCGAATCCCCGGCAGATGCTTATAACCCACTGTTCGTATATGGCGGCGTGGGTCTTGGAAAAACGCATCTGATGCATGCCATCTGCCATTATCTGCTGAATGAGAATCCAAACCGTAAGGTCTGTTATGTGACCAGTGAAACGTTTATGAACGAGCTGATCTCAGCCATTCAGACCGGTCAGACCATAGCTTTCCGTGAAAAATACCGCAATGTCGATGCACTGATGATCGACGATATCCAGTTCATCGGCGGTGCCACGAGCACGCAGGAAGAGTTCTTCCATACATTCAATGCCCTTCATTCCGCCGGTAAGCAGATCGTAATCTCAGGTGACCGTCCCCCGCGCGAGATCCCGCGTCTGGAAGAGCGTCTGCGCAGCCGTTTCGAATGGGGCCTGATCGCAGATATCCAGCGTCCTGACCTCGAGACGCGCATCGCGATCCTGCGCCGCCGTGCTCAGGAGGAAATGCTTGACTGCGATGACGAAGTGCTGCACCTGATCGCCGAGCGGGTGGAAAACAATATCCGTGAACTCGAAGGCAGTCTGACCCGTCTTTCTGCCTATTCCTCACTGACGCACCGTCCCATCGACAAAGCGCTGGCTGAGGAAGCGCTGCGCGAGGTATTCGCCGAGAACGCCCCGCACAATGTGACCTGTGAGGATGTGCTCCGTGTCGTATCTTCTTATTACAATGTCACGCCTGAGGATCTGAAAGGCCCGCGCCGCAACCGCGAGGTCAGCGTTCCGCGCCAGATCGCCATGTATCTTTGCCGTGAAATGACCGCCTGCTCGATGTCCCGTATCGGCGACGCTATCGGCAAGCGTGACCATACCACAGTACTCCACGGCTGTGATAAGGTCGCTGAAGACCTTCGCACCTCCCCCAGCCTGGCAGGCCTTGTGGACGACATCCGTCATAGTCTCCAAAATAAATAATTTCTTCTTCAGAATTTCATTTTAGGGCTTGTAAAAGCGCATTGAATGGTTTATAATGCAATTACTAACCGTTTTTCTTGCGTTTTGAAAGGAGCCCTTTTTTATGTCCCTTGAACTATCCGCGATTGCCAGCTCTATTTCCCCATCTGCAACACTAGGCCTGAATGCCACAGTGGCGCAGTTGCGCAGCCAGGGTGTGGATGTGATCTCCCTGGGAGCAGGCGAACCGGATTTTGACACGCCCTACCATATCCGCCAGGCCGCAAAGGAAGCCATCGATGCAGGCAAAACCCGTTATACCGACGTAAGCGGTATTCCGGAACTGCGCAAGGCAATCGTAGATCATATCTTTGAACATAAGAAGCTGCGCTATGAACCCGATGAGATCATCGTATCCTCCGGTGCCAAGCAGGCAATTGTTCTCGCCCTGCAGGCCATTCTTGATCCGCAGGACGAAGTGATCCTTCCTTCTCCGTACTGGATCAGTTATACGGAAATGATCAAGATCGCGGGAGGCAAACCCGTTTTCATCTCTACCACGCCTGACACTGACTTCCTTCCAACTCCTGAACAGCTTGCGGCAGCTGTAACCGAACACACCAAGGCGATTATCATCAATTCGCCCAATAACCCCACAGGCAATATCTGGCCGCGTTCTCTGATCGCCGCCGCTGCTGAATTGGCCCGCAAGCATGACTTTTTCATGATCAGCGACGAGATCTATGAAGACCTGTGCTATGACGGCTATACGCACATCTCTCCCGCACAGATCAGCGATGACGCCAAGCAGCGCACCATCCTGGTCTCCGGTTTCAGCAAGGCTTACGCCATGACCGGCTGGCGCATGGGTTATGCGTCAGGTCCCCGCTATGTGATCAAGGCAATGATTGCTCTGCAGAGCCATGCAACCGGCAACCCCAACAGCATCACCCAGTATGCTGCGCTCACCGCTCTGCGCGCTCCTCAGGACTGCGTGATGGATATGGCCACTTGCTTCGCACGCCGCCGTACATTGCTGCTCTTCCTGCTCGCAAAGAACGGCCTTATGCCCGGTGCTATGCCCAAAGGTGCCTTCTACATGCTGCTGGATATCCGCCCGTATCTGGGCAAACAGCTGAACGGAGAGACCGTGGAAAACGATGCCGACTTTGCGGCCATGCTGCTCGAGCACGGACATGTGGCGGTCATCCCCGGCACCCCATTTGGTGCCAGCGGTTTTGTCCGCCTCTCATATGCCGTTAACGACATCCAGATCGGTGAGGCCATCCGCCGCATCACTGCTTTTGTCAGAAGTCTGCAGTAAACATCCTTCCTCTTATGGCGTACAGGTTTATTATCCTGTACGCTTTTTATTTTCAGGAAATATTGACAAAGCAGAGCATCAATGCTAATATTTCATTGAAACGTTTAAATGAGTGGTGAATGATATGGCGAAAGGCATTTCCATTAAGGATATCGCCGCGCGTGCGGGTGTGTCGACAGGCACAGTATCGCACGTTCTGAACCGTACGCATTATGTTACGCCAGAGACCGAAGAACGTGTAAGACAAGCCATAGCCGAAACAGGCTATCGTCAGAATATTATTGCGCGTGCCATGCGAAGAGGCTCGACCAATACCATCGGCATCATCATTCCCAAGATCGATCCCGGATACTTTTATGGCAGAGCACTGAGCAGGATCGGGAAGCGCCTTGAACAAAGCGGATACCAACTCCTAATCCGCACTTCGGGTGATCAGCCACTTCAGGAACAGGAAAGCATACGCGCGCTTCTCGAATGGAAAGTAGACGGAATCATCATGGTGTTATCAGATAACGATTACGACTACAGCCTCATCCCGTGCCCTGTTGTGCTAATCGACCGTGAACCAAATCTCAAAACAGTCAGTGGTTTTTATGTGGATAACTATGAGATTACCTGCCGTGCCATGCAACGTTTGATTGAAGCAGGGCACCATAAGATCGGTTTTATGGGTGCAGTTCCACGGTTCGCACCAACCATGAACCGCATCCGTGGCTACCGCGACATGCTGACAAGCGCAGGTCTTCCCGTTGAAGACAGACTGATCTGCTGCGGTCCTACAACACAGGAAGAAGGCGCTCACTCTATTCAGTATTTGCTCGAAGAAACTCCAGCCACAGCTGTACTGCTCGCTTCAAGTCCTCTGACGGTCGGTGCAATGAACTATATCAATTCTCATAACATCAGCGTCCCAGAGCGCATCTCCCTAGTTTCTTTTGCGAACTATGAATGGATGCCACTATGCAACCCTCCAATGGATGGCATCAAGCAGCCTAACGCCGAGATTGGCTTGCGTGCAGCTGAAAGGATGCTCGAGATTCTTGCCGATCCCGATGATAAACGTATCGTCACGGAAAATCTGAAATGCACTTATATCGAGGGCAAATCCGTTTATTGTGTACCTAATGGCAAAGCGCCATAACAATATAAGGAGGTATTTCCCATGAAGAAACTCATTACTCTGCTTATGGTAGCAGCACTACTGCTTGGCCTTTGCGGCAGCGCACTGGCCTACGGTCCAGATGATCCCATACACATCCCCTTCTGGCATACCCGTGGCAGCGGCGCCAACGGTGCAGTACTGACCGAGTCCGTCGAGCGTTTCAATGAAACCGTTGGTAAGGAAAAGGGCATCATCATCGACGCCGTTTTCCAAGGGTCATATGCGGATAACGTCACCAAGATGCAGTTGGCATCCCAAAGTATCGATGAGACCTACCCCGTCGTCGGTGTGACCTCCAGTGCTCATACCGCTATGCTGCTGGATGACGGTCTGACTGCAGACATGGCTCCATTCATGGCTGAGACCGGTTTTGACCTCAATCAGTTCGTGGATTCCCTGCTGAACGTGCCCGCTATTCATGACGGAGAAGTGCATACACTGCCTTATGTCCGTTCTACTCCGGTCTTCTATTATAATAAAACTATGGCGGACGCTAAAGGCCTAAAAGCTCCTGAGACTGTTGCTGAGATGGAAGAGTTCTGCAAAGCGTTGTATGTGCCAAGCGAAGTGGCCGGTGAGGAACCCACCACCTATGGTTTCGAGTTCTATGAGGACACTAGCTTCAATCAGGGTGCCTTCCTGCTGAGCCAGGGTGCCGGCTTCGCCAAGATCAACGAAGATGGTACAACTTCTTCCCCCTGTCTGGACGAAGGCTCCCTGCTCAAACTGTTCAGCGATTGGCGTCGCTGGGTAGATGAGGGCTGGTGCCGTCCATATGACTCCTCTAGTGCAGGCACTGCGGCACAGCAGCGTTTCTATCAAGGCAAGATTGCTTCCCTCGTCGCTTCCTGTGGCAGCATGGGCAACATTGCAAAATACTCTGCAGAAGCTGGCTTTGAGCTAGGCGTCTGCATGATTCCTTATTACACCGAACGTGCAGTTGGTATCGGCGGCGGTAATCTGATCCTTCTCGAAGGCAACAGCGAAGAACGTCTGCGTGCCGGCTGGGAATTCATCCAGTTCCTCCTGAGTCCCGAACAGATCGCTAAGGATGCCATGACCACCGGTTATGTTCCGACCCTGAAGAACATGGAAGAGAACGAGACCATGAAAGCTTTCTGGGCAGAGAATCCGAATTACAAGGTCGCATATGACCAACTGCCCTATGGCACCGGCAACGAAACTCCTTACTTCCCTGAGCGCATGGAGTTCATGAACATCATCAAGGCTTCCACCTCCCTGCTGATTCAGGAACAGAGCATTACTGCCGAAGAAGCCTTTGAGCAGGTCAAGGCGGATAGCGCCCATCTGTTCAACTGATCTTTTCCTCACGGGCAGCGTGGCAGCACGCTGCCCCTTTTATCATCCGCACGCCTAAATTGCAGGAGGATCTTACTATGCGATATGACCTGTTTCCTTGCGAGGGAACTTTCTATAAAGCAAATCTGCATTCCCATTCCACCATCTCCGACGGTAAGTTGACTCCAGTCGAAATGCGTGATTTTTACCGTGAGCATGGATACAGTATTCTGGCAATCACTGATCATGAAATCATGGCGGATCATACCGATCTTACTCTTCCTGATTTTCTTATGATCAATGGCTATGAAATCTATGTGCGCGAGCGGCAGGACGCCCCGCGTATTGCAAAAAACTTCCACATTAATCTGATTGCTCGCACTCCTGATGTGAAAAAGCAGATCGCTCTCGATCCAAAGTATTTGCGTTATATCGACAAGAATGGGATCAAGCTCGAGGATATCCCGCGCGTCGGTGGTATTTGCGACCGCCACTTCTGTGCACGCGATTTCAATCGTATTATCCGGGAAGCAAACGAAAACGGATATCTCGTCTCCTATAACCATCCAGGCTGGTCCCTTGAGAACTTTGAAGACTTCAGCAAATATGACGGCGTATATGCCATGGAGATTTCCAACTACAACACTTCCATGGAAGGTTTCTATGAGAACGATGCCTGGGCTTATGACCAGATGCTGCGTCTGGGTAAAATGATCTGGTGTCTGGCCAATGACGACAATCACAATAAATTCCCATACGGCGATCCACGTTGTGACAGTTTCGGCGGATTCAACATGATCAAGGCGAAAGCACTTACCTATGAAGCTGTGATTGACGCACTTGAAAAAGGCCATTTCTATGCATCCCAGGGCCCGGAGATCAAAGATGCATATATAGAAGACAATGCCCTGCATGTCTCCTGTTCGCCCGCTACTTGTGTCGCAATCCGTACTGTAGGCCGCGCTACTATCCGCGGAAGTGTCTATGCGCCCATTGGTGAGACCATTACAGAGGCTGTCATTCCGCTCCAAAAGGAAGATGGCTATATCCGTATCGAAGTTACGGACGAGCACTGCAAGAAGGCTTTCAGCCATGCATACTCGCTTGAAGGTATTGTGGAATAACATATATATAGTTTCCGTACTGCGGGGTTTCTCCCGCAGTTTTATTTATTCGATAACCTGTTACGGATGTTACGGATATGTATAAAACGGTAAAAAAGTATATGAACCGTTGACAGTATTTTTGCCTGCGTGATATAATATGCACATCGACAGGAAAGTGGGGTACTTTCCGTCAAAATATTCAGAATCGGGAAATCGTTCCCGTAAAAAGAGGAGGAATCTCTGTGAAGAAGCTGTTGTCCCTGTTCCTTGCGATGCTGTTCGTATTTGGCATCGTGTCCTTTGCTCAGGCCGATGATGTCATCGAGCTGAACATGTACTTCCCCGTCTCCGTCGGCGGCGGCCCCGATCAGCTGATCAGCGCTCTGTGCGATCAGTTCCATGAGGAAAATCCTGGCATCAAGATCAACCCGATCTATGCCGGTTCCTATGCTGACACCACCACCAAGGTTATGGCTGACATCAAGGCCGGCAACACCCCCGCTATCGCTCTGATGTTCTCCATCGACCTGTATCAGCTCTTCTCCCTCGACGTGATCCAGGACTACAACCAGTACTGCGTCACCGAGGAAGACCAGGCTTGGCTGAATGGCTTCTATGATGGCTTCATGCAGAACTCCCGTTTGCCCGACGGCAATGGCGGCTACCTGACCTACGGTATTCCGTGGCAGCGTTCCACCATTATCCTGTACTGGAACAAGGAAGCCTTCAAAGAGGCTGGCCTCGATCCCGAAGTCGCCCCCAAGACCTGGGAAGAGCTCGAAGATTATGCTCTGAAGCTCGTCAAGAAGGATGAGAACGGCAACGTAGTCCGCTACGGTATCGAAGTTCCCTCCGACAAGGCCGGCTATGCTTACTGGATGCTGCAGACCTTCACCCTGACTCAGGATCACTTCAACCTGATGAGCGATGATGGTACCGAAGTATACTTCAACGATCCCAAGACCATCACCGGTCTGAACTTCTGGAAGCACCTGAGCGACATCGGCGCAATGCCCGTTGCTCCCAAGTGGGCCAACACCCGTAACGACTTCGTAAACGGCACCATCGCCATGATGTATCACACCACCGGCCAGCTGACCAGCGTCAAGAAGGATGCCCAGTTCGAGTTCGGCACCAGCTACCTGCCTGCCAAGACCAGCTGGGGCTCCCCCACCGGCGGCGGTAACTTCTACATCTTCAAGGGCGACAACATCACCCCCGAAATGACCCAGGCGGCCTTCACCTTCATCAAGTGGATGACCAACAATCCTGACCGTGTTGCCCAGTGGTCCATCGATACCGGTTATGTTGCGACCCGTCCCGAAGCTTACGAGACCGAGCGCATGATCAAGTACGCTGCTGAGTTCCCGAGCGCACTGACTGCCCGTGACCAGCTGACCGAAGCTTCCGCTGAATTCTCCGTATACGATCAGAAGACCGTTCAGGATATCCTGGATACCGCGATTGAAGAAGTCATGACCGGCTTGAAGGATGCCGAGACCGCTCTGAACGAAGCTCAGCAGAAAGCTGACGAAATCCTCGAAGACTACCGTTAATCTGTCCTTGTAGGATACAGGACTTCCCCGCTTTCACAGCGGGGAAGTCCTATTCTGGAAATTGGGGATGATGATATGACCTCTGTTGTGAACGACAAAAACAGCATATCCCTCGTGCGTGAAAGAAGAAGAATGTGGCGCACGACCCGTCTGGCCTGGATGCTTTTGCTGCCTTCCTTTATCTTCCTGGCCATGTTTACTTTTTATCCGATCGGATACAGCGTATGGAATTCCCTGTACAAGGATAATAACGCAACGATCCGCACAGGCCCGGTATATATCGGACTGAAAAATTACATTTCCCTGTTCACCAAAGACTCGATCTTCAAGCAGGCCTTTTGGAATAATATCATTGTGGCCGTTGTGACCGTGCCTATCTCCCTTGCCCTGGCAATCATGATGGCTATCTTCGCCAATAAGGTCAAGATCGGTAAAGGCTTGGTACGCGTCTCCTTCTTCTATCCGACACTTCTCCCGATGGTTGCCGTGGCAAACATCTGGCTGTTTATATACACGCCCAGTTACGGTATGCTGGCGTATATCTTTAATAATAATACGTGGCATTTCCTGACAGACCCGAAAGCAGTACTATGGGCATTAATTGTCATGATGATCTGGAAACAGGCTGGATATGTAATGATCTTCTACATATCGGGCCTGCAGAATATCAACCCCGAGTTGTATGAGGCAGCCACCATCGACGGCGCGAATCCGACACAGACCTTCTGGCGTATCACCTGGCCTATGCTGATGCCCACCACGCTGTACGTGATGATCATCACCATGACCAATGCCTTCAAGATGGTGGACCACCTCTACATCCTTACCAAGGGTGGCCCGGGCAATGCCTCCAACATGCTTCTGTTCTATGTATATCAGAAGGCATTTGACCAGACCAACTACGGTATGGCTTCCGCTATCACTGTGGTCGTCATCGTTGTTCTGCTGATCGTTACCTGCGTGCAGTTCTTCACCCAGGATAAACGCACGTTCTATTCGTAAGAGGGGGTGAAAGAAATGACTGCCATTACCGAGAAAAAGAAGCGTGAACATGCTGCCGCGTGGAAAATGACTCCCGGCAAGTTCCTGCTTTACGTATTCATGTACACTTTCGCCATTCTCTGCCTGATCCCCCTGGTATGGTTGGTACGTACCGCCTTCGTTCCGAGGGAGCTCGAATTGAAAATGCTGGCCATCGGCTGGTGGCCGACATTCTCCAACATCACCCGTATCTGGAGTATGGCGCCCTGGGGCAACTACTATGTCAATACTTTGATCCTGGTCGCAGGCGTTCTTGGCGCACAGTTCGTCACGATCACGATGGCCGGCTACGCATTCGCCCGCCTGAACTTCTACGGCAAGAACACGCTGTTCATCCTGTTCCTGACGCAGATCATGATTGCGGCTGACGTTCTGATCCTGCCCAACTACATGACGATTACACGCCTGCACCTGAACGATACGCTGCTTGGTGCCATGATGCCTTTCTTCGCATCTGCCATGGGCACGTTCCTGATGCGCCAGACCATCAAGACCATCCCCTACGAGCTTGAAGAAGCCGCCAAGATCGACGGCTGCAACCTGTTCGTGATGATCATCCGCATCTACCTGCCCTTGCTGGTACCCTGCTTCATCGCTCACGGTCTGATCGCCGCTTCCTATCAGTGGAATAACTTCCTGTGGCCCCTGATCGTTATCAACAAGCCCTCCAAGCGTCTGCTGACCGTCGGTCTGGCGATCTTCGCACAGGCCAGCGAAATTGGTGCCCTATGGTCCGATACCTGCGCCGCGACACTGCTGACTGTCGCTCCGCTGCTGATCCTGTTCTTCTTCTTCCAGAAGCGGTTCATTGAATCTTTCGCTCACAGCGGCATCAAATAAGCAGTTATGCGCAATCATAAGGAGCTGTCCTCTGGCAGCTCCTTTCGTATAGACGGAGGAAGTTCATGAGATCCCGCAGAATCGCATTTCTTGTTTTAATGTGTATATGTGTTGCGGCAATGCTTCCCTGCAAAGCAGAAGAAGGTTACGCCCCGGCGCGGCCCCTGATTGAACGGGTTGTCGCATCCTATGGTATTTCCGGAGAAAGAGACAAGCCTGCCCTTTTCGAACTTGTTGCCCTTGATCCGGCACTCGGATTAAAATGGATGCGTATCTTGGACCTATGGGAGACTCCCGTTACTGTCAACAGTGAACTTCCAGACGATCTGCCGAAAGATGACTCACTTTGTCTTGTCGCACTCGGCTACCGGCTGAATACGGACGGTTCGATGCGCAATGAACTGATCGAACGACTGAAAGTCGTACTGGCAGCATCCCAAAAGTATCCGAATGCGTTCATTATCTGCACGGGTGGTGCGACAGCAATCAACAACCCTTCCGCAACAGAAGCAGGCAGGATGGCCGAATGGCTGAGATGGCAGGGTGTCGAGGCTCGACGTCTGATCGTTGAGGACCAATCCCTTACGACCGCCCAGAATGCCGCATTTTCTTTTGAGATTCTCGCAGATAACTACCCTCAGATCAGACATCTCGCCATTATTTCCAGCGACTATCATATCGCCACAGGCACGCTTTTGTTTGGTGCTGCAGCGATTCTTAGGGACAGTGACATCAGCATTGTCAGTAATGCCGCATGGCATGCTCCCAGCGGCACGCTTTCCCCTATATTTCAGGCCAATGCCTTGCTGGACCTTCCCGACGATATGGAAACAGCGTACGAAATCTATTATAATACATACGGTAGCCATGAGCTTCCACCGCTTTCTGAGGCGGCTCAATGAATTCCGGTTCCTGGCAGCAATCTACTAAATATGCCTCAACGCTGAAAAGGACGGCAAGTAATCTGCCATAAAAAATCAAGGAGGAAACAGTCATGCCTTTTATCGATTCCAAAATTACCGTTCCCGTTGCTCCCGAGACCAAGGAGGAGATCAAGTCCGCTCTGGGAAAGATGATCACGACATTACATAAGAGTGAGACCTACCTGATGGTTGGCATCACCGATAATTGCGACCTCTGGCTGGCCGGCAAAAAGCTGGCTAAGGGCGCTTATGTGGCCGTAAGTCTCTATGGCCACGCTTCAAGTCAGGACTATGATAAGCTTACAGGTCAGATCTGTGAACTGTTCAAAGACAAACTGGGTATCCCCGGGGATGCCATCTATGTGACTTATCACCCCGTGACTGACTGGGGCTGGAACGGAAGCAATTTCTGATCTGAACGGATGATTGCCGGTTATATCCGGCACATCACCGTAAAACAGGCTGTAAGGAGGTGACGGGCATGGACAGGCAAAAAGCGCAGGAGTTATATGCTCAGGCTGCAGCAAAGGAACGCGAAGACTATCTTTACAAGCGGGCACTGACAAAAGTCAAGCCCGTCACGCGCGACATGTCCGAAGCGGAAAAGGAAAAGTACCTGCAGAGCCAGGGATTTCAAAATACGCTGTATCAGTTAAAGCGCCGGGACAAGACCTACCAGATGCTTCTGCGCGGAGAGCTCTTCTCGGATTATAACCAGGAAGAGTTTGAAAGTCTGGCAGGATTGATCATGGCAGAAGGCAAAGCAGACCTGCCTTTCCTGCGGTCGGTAGAACGCAGCCGCGTACCACTGGCCAAGGCGCATGCAGCATTGAATCTGCTGCATGATCATATTCCCCGAAAGATCCTGGAAGAAAAACGCGGTCAGTATCTGACCGAGACCGAAGCCCGTGTAGAACGTTTTCTGAAAAAGGGTGATCTGGTTTCAGGCCTCAAAAGCCCGCAGAAAGCCGAGCATGTGGCTGCATATGTATTGGAGAACCGTTTTCAGAAAGGCCTCTCCAACAACATGATCATAGACTCGTATTTTCCCGAGTCCCTGACCACCCTGCTTCGGCAAGAGATCACCCGGGAGCATCCTGAACTGACGGCCTGCGGCGGGATCATTACTCCTAACGGCGAAAAGGTCAGCACACTGATCAAGGCTGAAGTGAGCAATGCCCAGCACAGCCTGTGCGGTGAGATCCGGCGCAGGTTCCCCGAAAAGCGCATACGCAGGCTTATCACTGAAAATCCGTCCCTGCGGCGTCTGCAGAAGCAGAACGACGCGCGCATGGCAAAAGAACAGCGTCTGCGCACTGCACTTCTGAATGCTATTCCGGAGCACTACCGTGATCTTTATCCCCTGGCCAGGCAGATGAAGCGCAGATTTATCCTGCATCTGGGGCCCACCAATTCCGGCAAGACCTATGAAGGCGTTCAGCGGCTTCGCGGCGCCCGGCATGGCATTTACCTGGGTCCACTGCGTCTGCTTGCCGCAGAGCAGTTCGAGACCCTTAACATGGATGATGTGCCCTGCTCGCTGGTGACCGGCGAAGAGCAGATCCGGGTACCCGGCAGCCGCGTTCAGTCCAGTACTGTGGAGATGGCCGACCTCAATACCCATTATGACGTTGCTGTCATTGACGAATGCCAGATGATCGCTGACTGGGACCGCGGCGGAGCCTGGACAGCAGCTATCCTGGGCCTTTGCGCAGATGAGATCCATGCCTGCGCCAGCCCGGATGCGGAGGCGCTCCTGACCCGTATGATCACAGACTGCGGCGATGAGCTTTCCATCGTACGTCACGAACGCATGACTCCGCTGGAGGTTGAAAAAGAAGGTTTCCAGTTCCCCGGTTCCGTACGCCCGGGCGATGCGCTGATCGTTTTCTCCAAAGCCCGTGTGCATGCCGTGGCAGCTGAACTGCGCAGCAAAGGATATCGCGTGTCCCTGATCTACGGTGCTCTGCCGCCGGATGTTCGCCGCGATCAGGCGGAACGCTTCCACCAGGGCGAAACCGATGTGGTGGTATCCACCGATGCCATCGCCATGGGTATGAACCTGCCCATTGAGCGCGTAGTATTCCTGGAATCGGAAAAATACGATGGTGATATCACACGCACCCTGACAGACGCCGAGATCAAGCAGATCGCAGGCCGCGCCGGACGCTACGGCATCTATGACATCGGTTACGTCAATGCTTACGGTTTCAAGGGCCTGGTAGCATCCGCTCTCAGCAAACCCCTGCGACCGCTTACAGAAGCAGTCATCCGTTTCCCCGAATCGCTGCTGGGTATTCCCCTGCCCCTGACACAGATCATTAACCAATGGATGCTGATGCAGGATAAAGGCTGTTTTTCCAAGGCTTCAACGGTGCGCATGGCAACCCTGGCAGCAATGCTGGAAACCAAGCATACCAACAAGGAATTGCTTTACCGCTTCCTGTGTATTCCCTTTGATGAGACTGAACCGGATCTGCTGACGCGATGGAAAGCCATGTATCATGCCGAAAGCCAGGGTGAACACATCGAAGTGCTCACGCAGATCCCCCGCCTGCTGAATCCGGAAGAATGCACCATATGGATGCTGGATGCTCTGGAAGCAGACTACCGCCGGTGTGATCTGTATTACAACTACTCACGTCTGTTTCTGGAAGACCCGGACATCATCCTGGATGAGATCCAGCGCCGCAAGGACCTGATCTCGCAAGGGATCATTCATATCCTGTCTACACAGAAGCTTCAGCAGAAGGTATGCCACAGCTGTAAAAAGCACCTGCCGTGGAACTGGCCCTACCGTTTATGCGACAGCTGCTACAGACGCCACAACTCCCGCGGAGGGCGCGTATTTATCCCGGATTACTATAATCTTAACGATTAAGCAATAACGTGAGCAAATTCATTTATAAATGTTTTTGAGCTTGCTTGTTACTGCGCAGCCAAATATACTTAAATTGATCTGTTGTAGAAACGATCAAAATATTAGATTAATGGAGATTATTACTATGAAACAAACAGTTCTTCGCAAGTATGCGCGTCTGATTGCCCAGTCGGGCATCAACATCCAGAAGGGACAGGATGTCATCATTGGTTGCGGCCTGGACCAGCCGAAATTCGTTGAAATGCTGGTAGACGAGTGCTATAAAGCCGGTGCCCGCAAGGTCAAAGTTGAATTCGACCATCAGCCCCTGGAAAAGCTGCATGTACGTCATCAGACTGTTAAGGCTCTGAGTGAGGTCACTGAATGGGAGAAGGCCCGCCTTCAGCATTATGTGGACACCCTGCCCTGCCGCATCTATCTGGACTCTGACGATCCCGATGGGCTCAAGGGCATCAATCAGGAGAAGATGGCAAAGGCTGATCAGAAGAGCTATCCCATTGTCAAGCCTTTCTGGGATAAGATGGAAAACAAGTATCAATGGTGCATTGCCGCTGTTCCCGGCGCTGCTTGGGCAAAGAAGCTTTTCCCCGACCTGCCTAAAGGCAAAGCCATTGAAAAGCTGTGGGAGGCTATTCTCTCCACTTCCCGTGTTACGGATGATCCCGTAGCCGAGTGGGAAGCCCACGACAAGGATCTGGCTGATCGCTGCGCCTATCTCAACAGTCTGGGCATTGCTGAGCTTCACTACAAGGGCGATAACGGCACTGACCTGACCGTCGGTCTGATCCCCGAAGCGGAGTTCCAGGGCGGCATTGAGACCAGTTTGAAAGGCATCGGCTTCAATCCCAATATTCCCAGTGAGGAATGCTTCACTTCCCCGATGCGCGGCAAGGCGGAAGGCATCGTCTATGCGACCAAGCCCTTATCCTACAACGGCGAGCTGATCGAGAACTTCTCCGTACGCTTTGAAGGCGGCAAGGCCGTTGAAGTCAAAGCTGAAAAGAACCAGGCACTCCTTGAACAGATGATCTCTATGGATGAAGGTGCGGCCTATCTGGGCGAATGCGCGCTCGTGCCCGTGAATTCCCCCATCTCCGAGTCGGGACTCCTGTTCTACAACACGCTGTTCGACGAGAACGCTGCTTGTCATCTCGCGCTGGGCATGGGCTTTACCAATACCATCAGCGGTTTCGAGGACAAGACCTTGGAAGAGTGCCGCGCAATGGGCATCAACGATTCCATGGAACACAACGATTTCATGATCGGTTATGAGGGACTGGACATCGATGCCATCACCCGTGACGGCAAGACTGTTCCGATCTTCCGCAGGGGCAAGTGGGCTTTCTGATCCCCTGTCCTGCCTGAACAACAGCGAAGGAGGTGTCTGTGCAAGGCATCTCCTTCGCTTTTTCTAACACTATTCGGAGCTAATAGATTACTATAACCCGAACTAGCGACAGGCATATTACAGCTGAACACCGCCTTGATCCATTAATACAGTTTTTAAACTTGATAAATACAGGACTGCCCCATATAATAAGGCTATCTGCTGCGGAAATAGCCGCGAAAAGTACACTTTAAGGAGACCTTTATTATGAAACAAACAGTTCTTCGCAATTATGCGCGCCTGATCGCAAGAACAGGCGTAAACATTCAAAAAGGCCAGGAAGTCATTATTCGCTGTGACCTCGATCAGCCAAAGTTTGTCGAACTGCTGGTAGATGAATGCTATAAAGCAGGCGCTAAAAAGGTCACGGTCGAGTTCAATTACCAACGTCTTGAAAAGCTGCAAGTTCGCCACCAGACCGTTACCACCATGTCCAAAGTCGATGATTGGGAGATCGCACGCCTGCAGCATTACGCTGATGTACTTCCCTGCCGTATCTCTTTAGCTTCCCGGGATCCTGACGGTCTGAAAGGCATCAATCAATCGAAAATCGCAAAATCGAGTCAGAAGCGTTATCCGATTTTGAAGCCCTATATGGATAAAATGGAAAACAAATGCCAGTGGTGCATTGCAGCTGTTCCCGGTGCAGCATGGGCTAAGAAGCTTTTCCCCGAATTGCCTAAGGGCAAAGCGATCGAAAAGCTATGGGAGGCCATTCTGTTCGCAGCCCGTGTGACCGACGATCCCATTGCGGCGTGGGATGCCCACAATAAGGATCTGCAGGCTCGCTGTGCCTATCTAAACAGTCTGGGCATTGCCGAGCTCCACTATAAAGGTGACAACGGCACTGACCTGACTGTCGGTATGATTCCCGAAGCGGAATTCAAGGGCGGCGGAGATACTACCATCCAGGGAGTTTTCTTCGATCCCAACATTCCTACCGAAGAATGCTTCACTTCGCCTATGCGCGGCAAGGCTGAAGGTATTGTTTATGCGACCAAGCCTCTGTCTTTCCGTGGCGAGCTTATTGAGAACTTCTCAGTCCGTTTTGAAAACGGTAAGGCTGTAGAAGTCAAAGCAGAAAAGAATCAGGCCCTCTTGGAACAGATGATCTCCATGGATGAAGGCGCTGCCTATCTGGGCGAATGTGCCCTGGTGCCTGTAGATTCTCCCATTTCCGAATCTGGCCTGCTGTTCTTCAACACTCTCTTTGACGAAAATGCTGCTTGCCATCTGGCACTTGGCAGAGGGTTTGCGGATACGATCAAGGGTTTTGAAAACAAGACTCTCGCGGAATGCCGTGCTCTGGGCATCAACGACTCCATGATTCATACCGATTTCATGATCGGCTACGAAGGTTTGGATATAGATGCCGTTACCCGCGACGGAAAAACGGTCGCTATCTTCCGGAAGGGTAAATGGGCTTTCTGATCAATATCAGAAACTGAATATGCTGCAGTATCGATCCCTCTCATTTGAGAAAAAGGCTCTGCAGATAAAAGCGCGCCTGCTCCATCATTCATTCGGATGATAAGCATGCGCGCCTTTTCGTTTTCTCCGGGATTAACCCGGTACTGAATCCGTTACAGTTCCATTCCCATCAGGATCACTTCATTCTCCTGTTTAAAGCCATGGCGTCCATAGAACTCCGGAAGGAAACCTTCCCCGCTGGTGATCAGATGGATCCCAACAATGCCGCGCTCCTTCATATCCTGTATGCATCGTTCAAGGAGCTGCTTTGCTATTCCGCGTCCCTGGTAATCAAGATCAACTGCCAGATCATTGATCTCAAATGTGCGGCCGTAGTGGAACAGCATTGAAGTGCCGACAAGGAAACCAACTACCTTGCCCTCTTCCACATATTCCAGCCCATAAGATGTTTTTGTTTCCAAAAGTTCCCGGACGTGGATCTGGGCATCTTCCGTTTTCCATGGATCATTCCACGGCTCACCCGAAAACGCAGCTGCGTAGATCTCGCCATAACGTACGACGTGATCAATTGTTGCAGGTTTAATCTTCATAGTGTTCAGCCAATCCTCTCTTGTCATCAGATTAACGTATCCTTTGCGCGTTTCGCCTATTTGCGGAACCGGTACGTTTTCCGTAGTCCATTGAAACTTAAACCCGAGTTTTTCTTGTACTCGCTTCGACTTTTCATTTCCTTTATAGTATCCGCACCAGACCCGTTTCAGCTTCAGATCCTCAAATGCGTGCCGAAGAAGTTCCCGTGCCGCTTCAGGCACAATGCCACGTCCCCAGTAAGGTACCCCCAGCCAGTAGCCGAGCTCGGCTTCATCGTCCTTTTCTGCAAGATCATTGTGATGCAGTCCTATGCTCCCAATCGGCAGGCCAGTCTCCTTCAGTACAATCGCATACGTCTCAGGAACGGCCAGTATGTCTCGTATAACCTGCCGGCTGTTCTCGACGCTTGTATGAACCGGCCATCCGGCTATCGGTCCTACCCGGGGATCCTTTGCATATCTGTAGCATTCTTCCGCGTCTGATTCTTTCCACTTTCGAAGAAGCAGTCTTTTTGTTTCCAGCATTTGCGTACCCTCAGTCCCGTATTCCTCTTGGAAACATCTTCTGTTGCATTGATTATTGATGCTCTCCTGAATCGACAACAAAACAATCACAGCCAGTTTCCGACTGGCCGTTGCATGGTCATTCTGACAGCAAGTACTTATCCCTGCCGCCCTTCATGGGCTCGCCAAAGATGATGGCAAATGTGCTTCCAATAATAATAACAGCATCATAGAAAGCGGCTGCCAGACTGACCGCGTCCTTCGTCTGCAAGGTTCTGCCATCCATTTCATAATCCGGAGAAATGACATAACATGTGTCGTCGTGATGCTTTACAAATCGCAGGAACTCCGGTCGCCGTTCCAGATCATCGCCTGCTGCAATGATTTTCGCAGGGTCTAGCAGTTCTCCTGCCTGATGGCAGAATCTGCTTAGTCCGTCATATCTTCTTTTTTCAGCTGAAAGCTCAAAAAGCAGACGATCGCGCCGGTTTTTCTTAATATATGTCTGTACGAAGTATTGTTCAGCAGTATTCTCCATGGTTTCTCACGGTTCCTGATCTTTATTATTGCTTAACGCCTGCATCCGCCGGACAATGGGATGATCACAGGCATTTCCCTTTTCTGAAATCGAAAAAAATGCATATTCCGGCAAGCAGAAAACAATCACAAAATGCGATGAGTACAATCTCACTGCCAGAGCTGCTTTTAGCCGTTAGCGGCAGATCCAGTATAATACAAACCGGTGGTCATCTCAACAGAAAAGCAGGCTTGATAAGCAATCACTGCATCAAGCATCATAAGTAATGCCATTATCATCTCGATACATCCAGGCATATCCCGCATAGACGGCAGAATCAGAATAACCGGAACTCCTTTACTGATGAATCTTAATATTTTCTTTATACGTGCACTAGGATTACTAACACTACTCTTATCCATGTCGGCATAGGCTACCGAATGGTGAAAGTCAGCGAATAGATTAGATCATTCCGTCTTATGATAATTCAAAAAAAGCCACCAGAGAGATGCTTCCGGCATGGAAGAAGCTCCCTGGCGGCTATAGTATACTGTCTTATGCGAAATACTTTTCGAGATCCTTGGCAATAGCGGCTTCGATCTTCTCAGCAGCTTCGCGGTCCGGCGCGCTGACAGAGATATAAGCCTTCAGTTTGGGTTCGGTTCCGCTGGGACGTACTACAACAGAGCAATTGCCTTCCATGCGGAACTTGAGCACATCAGACTTGGGCAGTCCGTTCAAGCCCTTAGCATAATCCAGGCATTCCAGTACGGGGATACCGGCGAACGCTTTGATCTCACCGCGGAAGGACTGCATAATGCCCTTCATCTTTTCAAAGCCGGCAGCACCGTCAAAGGCGTAGCTGTGAGTATTGTTGAGGCAGTAGCCATACTCTGCATAGATCGCGTTCAGCTTGTCCAGCAGGCTGATGCCCTGGCTCTTATACCAGGCAAACATCTCGCAGATCAGGAATGAAGCGTCAACAGCATCCTTGTCACGGACATAACTGCCGGACAGATAACCGTAGCTCTCTTCGAAGCCGAAGATATAGGCATCTTCACGGCCTTCCTTTTCAAGCAGCGCAATCTGTTCGCCGATGAACTTGAAGCCGGTCAGCACATCGCGCATCTCAACGCCATAGTGCTCGGCAATGCGGGTCGCCAGATCCATGCTCACGATGGTCTTCACGGCAACGGGACGCTCCGGCATACGGCCGGTCGCAACACGGCGGCTGCAGACGAAGTCGAGCAGCAGCAAGCCGGTCTGGTTACCCGTCAGCAATACATATTCACCCTTCTCATCGCGCACCGCGATACCAACGCGGTCGCAGTCGGGGTCAGTCGCAAGCAGCAGGTCAGCGTTCTCGCGCTCCGCATACTCCATGCCCAGCTGCATAGCCTCGCGGATTTCCGGGTTCGGATACGGGCAGGTCGGGAAATGCCCATCAGGTTTTTCCTGCTCACGGACTACGGTTATGTTGGTGAAGCCACTCTCGCTCAGCGTACGGGTCACAGGCTTGAGGCCGGTGCCGTTCAGCGGTGAATACACGATGGCCACGTTCTTATCTACCTTGTCCGCCTCAGTCAGCATGGACTGGCCGTGCACAGCCGCCACGAAATCATTGTATACCCAGTCAGGAGTCCATTCGATGAGGCCGCCCTCTAGTCCCTGTTCAAAAGTGACTTTCTTCACATCACGGAAGGTATCTACACTTTCGATCGCGCCCAGAATGATATCGGCCGCTTCAGTCGTGATCTGGCAGCCGTCAGAGCCATAGACCTTATAGCCGTTATACTTGCTGGGGTTATGCGACGCGGTCACCATGACGCCCGCAGCGCACTTCAGGGCGCGCACGGCAAAGCTCAGGCAGGGCGTGGGCATCAGCTGCTGATAGATATATGCGTGAACGCCGTTAGCAGCGAATACGGCAGCGGAAATGCGTGCAAAATCGAAGGAATGAATGCGGCTGTCATAGCTAATGGCAATGCTGCGGTCCTTCTCAGCGAAGTTAGCGACCACATAGTTCGCCAATCCCTGCGCCGCGCGCGCAACGGTATAGATGTTCATACGATTGGTGCCGGCACCCAGCACACCGCGCATGCCGCCTGTGCCGAACTCCAGCTCCCGGAAAAATGCATCCTCGATCAGGTCTTCCTTGCCCTTCATAGCTGCCAGGTCGGCAGCCAGCTCCGCATCGGTCACCTCAGCCAGCCATGTCTCGTAACGCTTGGTGATCACTTCGTTCATGTGTATATCCTCCCTCATTATTGAATCATATTTATTTGCACAGCAGGGCGTATGCCCGCTGCGGTGCTCCTTCATCCTGTGCGCTTCCCTGCGCGAGGTCCGGCTTCCCGCCGCCGCGCGCACCGCTGGCACGCAGCAGTGCCGCCATGTCCGTCTCGACCGCAGTACCCCTGCCGAACACCAGCGCACAGCTGCCGTTCGCCTGCGGGCAGGAAAGCAGAACCGTTGCCTGCGGGTCGCGCGTCAGTTCGCTCGCCACACGCAGCAGTGTCTCCCTGTCTGCGAAGGACAGGTGTGCGGCATAGATACCGTCTTTGCCTTTGGCCATTACCATCTCTACAGCAGCACCTGTCAGGTTTTTCCGCAGTTCCCTGCGTTCTTCCGCCGCATGATCACGCTCCTGCTGCAGCAGTTCCGCCGCGTTGTCTATATCCCCTGACAGTGCTGACGCAACAGCATCTGCGCAGCGTACGGCACGCTGCAGATAACGCACGGCACGCATGCCTGCAACGAACCTCAGCCGCATCTTCCCATGCGCCGGTGTGCAGTCAAGGATCTTGATCATTCCGATCTGTCCGGTCGTGCTCGGATGCGTACCGCCGCAGGCGACCATTTCATAATCGCCCATGGCTACAACGCGCACATGTGTGCTGACCGTAGGCCGTTTGCGCAGCGGCAGGCCTTCAAGCTCTCTTGGGGAAGGGAACCAGCACTGGATCATGTCATCCCGCTGCACGCGTGCGTTCACAAGTGCCTCGAGCGTGTCTGTTTCCTCTGTCGTCAGGCGGGTGCGTCCGCCGGGCAGTTCCATGTCGATTGTGCTGTCCTCACGTCCGAGATGCAGGCCGATCGTCACGCCGCCATATAATTCCCATGCGGCTCCGGCCAGCATATGGTCGGCTGCATGCTGCTGCATATGCTCAAAGCGCCGTGTCCAGTCAATACGTCCATGAACGCGCTGGCCTTCATGCAGCGGCATATCTACACAATGCCACACTACATCCTTGTCCACCTGGACATCGGTCACATGGGCCGTAGCATTGTCCGTCTCCAGAATGCCGGTATCATAGGGCTGTCCGCCGGACGTCGGATAGAAAGCCGAGCGGTCCAGCGCGATCCAGCCGTCCGCGCGCACGCAGATGACATGCGCGTCAAATTCAGTCAGATATGCGTCATCATAGTAAAGCCGATCGGTGATCACAATACCCTCCGCAGCATCTCAGTTAACCTTAAAATCTTCGCGCAGCGCTTTCGCGAGCTGGACATGGTCCTCAAAGTAGCGGTCAGCCAGAGCAATGATCTTCTCCTTGTCCCGTACATGCTTGGGATCTTCGATTGCCCAGACCTTGCATCCCACCGCCTTGCCTGTTTTCATGGAGTACAGGGAATCCTCGATCAGCAGGCAGTCTGTCAGGGCTACGCCCATCCGGTCAGCGACCTGCTGGAAAAGCTCAGGATGATGCTTGTTCAGCGGACGGTTCGCGGTTGTCAGCCAGAAGCTGAAATAGTGCTCCATGTTGTTCCGGAACAGCGTATATTTGAGCGCCTGCTGCTCGGTCGCGGAAAGAAGGCACATGGGAATATGCAGGGCGCTGGCTGCCTCGAGTGACTCGCGCGCATGCGGTTTCATGGGAGTTCCTTCAGAGTACGCATGTGAATAGACATAGTTCTTGCCCCAGATGATGCACTCCTCAAATGTCATGTTCAGCTTGCAGTCAGGAGACTCTAGGTATGCCTTGATCGACTCCGAGTAATGCGTCTGGAACCATGGCGCATTCTTCCCACGGGGGTCAGGCACGCCAAAATGTTCCAGCATCCGGAACGGATTTGCCGTCCAGAACTGTTCTGAATCCGTTATTGTGCCGTCCATGTCCCAGATAATTGCTTTCATTTTGCCCCTCTTATCGGTTTATTGCTTCTGCAGCGCACGTGTGCTCTCCGCGGCTGTCTCGCTGATTTCCGCGCTGCTGTAGCGCGCTTCCTCATATATGGCTGCCATTTCTTTCTGGCGGTCCAGTGTCTGTCGCGCTGTACGGCAGTCAGGCACATCCGGGTGCCGTCTCAGGAAGATCTGATAGCTTCTCCGAACCCGCTGCCGCGGAGTCAGCCGTTCCCATGGCACGCGTTCTTCGCGCCGGATCTTTGCCTTCTGCTGGCGTTCGCGCAATGCCGCTTTCACATCGCCCCAGTCAACGAGGCTTTCCACCGTATCCTCATACGCCTCAGTTACTGTAGAAGCATAATCGCGCAGCTTTCGAATCAGCCAACGTATTCCCCTGACTACGGCACGGCCGAGCAGGAACAGCACATAACTCACAATGGCTGCGGCGAGAATGATTGCGATTATCCGCAATACTTTCTCAAGGAAGACCAGGAACGCGGACGGTTCTCCGGCCGGATCACCAAGTCCCAGATCAGGCCTTCCAGCTTCTCCAGCGTCCCGCACGCTCTCCCTGGCAAAAGAAAACAGGCTGAGCAGCCAGATGATAGCACGCTTTATAGCCTCGATTGCCGTTTCCAGCGCCTGCTTCAGCTGCGGAATATGCGTCAGCACAAGCAAAGCGGCACAGATCAGCAGTGAAGTCAGCCTGTTGCGCAGGCGCATAAGCCTGGATGGAGCACGTCCCCCGCCCATTCCGTCATGCAGGGACTGTGCATTCATTGCAAAGACCGCATACACAAAATAGGCAAGGCACAGGTTCATGAGCAAAGGTCTCGCAGGCCGAAGCGCCATTGAACCGGTTACAGCACGTGCGAGCAGGTATGCCATCATACCTGCATACCATACGGCCTGATGATACTCCTCCCCGCTCTGCTGCGTCAAGGCCAGGAGATGCAGCAACGTCACAGGGATCGTCAGCAATGCAATAAAGTACAGGCCGAACACATTGTGATAACCCCAGCCAATGGCCAGGGTTCCGCCAATTGTCATGACCAGCGCAATAATTGCTCCAGGAATACGCAGCCTGTGCGGAAGAGCACGCACCGCGCATGCGAACAGCAGTGCAGCCAGAGCAGGCAGCAGCCAGGGCAGCGGGCGTTCAGGTGTCATGCCTGTCCCAACAAGCAGAAAGACGGGCGCGATCAGCAGGAAAGCACCTAACGTGGCGAAAGCTTTGCTCAGAATGACACTTCTACGCATCTGCTATCGCCTCCAGTACTTTCAGCGTTACGCTGTTCCCGCGGCGGCGAAGCAGTTCCATCTTTTCACGGATGGTCGGGCTGTCATAACTGGACAATAGCACGATATCCATACCGTGAAGCTGGTCCAGCTGTTCAAGGAAAGTCGGAAAGCTGCGGATCCGGCGGATCAGCAGGCAGGCCATGGCGCGCATGATCTCCTCCCGGCGTCCGGCACCGCGTGCCGGCAGCAGTACTGCACAGTCGCCGCCTTCCTCCAGCGGCATGTTCGCAGCAAACCCTGCTTCCGTGCCCTGTTCCAGGGCGTTCATGCACATCGTGGCAGCCAGTGAGATCGCGTATTCGATCTGCGGCTGCTCGTAATCCATCAGGTCACTCCACTGGTCTTCGCCCTTCTGGGCATTAATGATCACCATCAGCCGCGGATCGGCTGTAAAATCATGGGTCTTGACCTGCAGTTCCCCTGTGCGTGCTGTAGCCGCCCAGTGCACATCACGCTCCGCATCCCCTGCCCGGTAGGCACGGATCCCGTTGATCAGGAACGGATCCGGCTGGATCCAGCGCATTACGCTGACCTCGCCCTGAGCCCTGGATGAAGGCAGATCCGCAGCCGAAGCATCAAGCAGTGCGGGATATACAAACAGCTCCGCCGGCGCTTCCAGGTCACGGTCAATACGGTTCATTCCGAAAAGGTCGCTCGCTGTCATGGAGGTCTGCGTCAGCACAAAGTGTCCTCTGTGCTGCAGTTTCACGCGATGCCTGCGCGTGACCTGTGAGAACGGAGTCAGGGTAAATACGCTCTTGTGATAGTTGTTCCCGCGGATATCCACTTCCTCCTTGGTGGAAAAGAGGAAAGAAGGCGGGATACGCATCTCCAGGCGCACCCATGGCAGCAGGAACGGGCTACGGTTGCGGATGACCTCAATAAAATCCACTGTATCGCCACAGGATGCCGCACGCTGCGGAAAATCGCGGCGGTAGGAAAAGCCGCGCAGACCGAAGCGTGTAACCAGCACTGACTGCACCAGTGCCAGGGCAAAGAATATGACGGCGATCAGCAGCGCGTCCATCTGCTTACCTGCGTTCTGTCGGTACAGGCACTGCGGCGAGCGCGTCACGGATGATCTTCTGGGAAGCATCACTGCGCCCGTACAGTCCGCGCGGGATCACGCGGTGTGCGAGCACGGGTACAGCCAGGCGCTGTACGTCATCCGGAATAACGAATCCACGACCCTGCACAAGTGCAAGCGCCTGTGCAGCGCGCATCAGGGCAAGCATGCCGCGGGGGCTGACTCCCAGCTGCGAGCGTTCATCTTTGCGTGTAAACTCGCAAAGTGCAACAATGTATTCGCGTACTGCTTCGGAGACCTCGCACTGCGGCAATGACTGCTGCGCTTCACGGATCTCTTCGCAGGTCGTAACGCTCTGCAACGTCTGCAGCGGCTCATCCTTCAGGAATCGCTCGAGGATCCGCAGTGCATCCGCCGTTTCCGGCCAGCCGGGCGTCAGACGCATCAGAAAGCGGTCCAGTTGTGCCTCCGGCAGCGGGAAAGTACCCTGTGTCTCGACCGGGTTCTGCGTTGCAAGTACCAGGAACGGTTCAGGTAATGCATGAGTCACGCCGCTCTCAGTGACCTGGCGCTCCTCCATGCATTCCAGCAGCGCGCTCTGTGTGCGCGGTGTGGCACGGTTGATCTCGTCCGCAAGCAGGATGTTTGCGAACACCGGTCCGGCATGGAAAACAAACTCCCCTTCATCCTGCCGGTAAACGCGTGTGCCTGTGATATCCGCAGGCAGCAGGTCCGGCGTAAACTGGATACGGGAAAACTTGCCGCCCAGTGAACGCGCCAGGCTGCGCGCTGTGACCGTTTTCCCCGTGCCGGGGACATCCTCCAGAAGGATATGTCCGCGCGCCAGCACAGCGGTGACCATGAGGGTCAGCATTTCTTCCTTGCCCACGATCACACGCGAAATATTCTCAACAATGCGGCCGGCGAGTACTGCGATCCGATCTGGCTGCATAATGTCGGCTCCTTTCCCTCTCCATCTAAATAAGTATACCATACTTTCCTGCCGAATGGAACGAAAAACCCTCGGTAAACCTCATGAAATTCCCGATTTTTGTTACTAAAAGTGCTGTTTCCCGCCCCGGAATTGCTGTATAATGAACATAAGCAATCTGTCGCCTGACATGTTTCCCCTGCCGCACATCCCTTGGTCATCGTACATGTATAGAGGAGAACGCCATGGCCATTCTCATAGGCATTGACGTAGGCACAACAAACTGGAAGACAGCCGCATTCACAGCGGACGGCAAACCGTTTGCCATCCATAAAGCGCCCACACCGACACATGTATCACCGGAAGGGTTCAACTACTATGACCCTAAGGAACTGTGGCGGTGTCTGTGTGACCTGCTGCAGAAAACTGCCGCAGACTGTGCAGGCCAGGAGATTCTCGGCATATCCGTTACCTCCATGGCGGAAGCGATCATTCCGATCGACAAAGAAGGCCATCCATTGTTCCCTGCCATTGCATGGTATGAAGGCGTAGCAAAGGATGAGGCGGCATTCCTGGAATCCCGTCTCGGCGCGGACCACATTTTCTCGATCTGCGGGCTGCCTATTGACGCTGCCTTTCCGCTTCCCAAAATGATGTGGATGCGCAGCCATCATCCGGAAGTCTATGAGAAATCCCGGAAATGGCTGCAGATGGCTGATTATGTCTATTATAAGTTGTGCGGCGCCACTGCCACAGACTATACCATTGCCTGCCGCACGCTGGCATATGACCTGCATGCGCGCTCCTGGTCCAAAGAAATGCTCAATACCGCACAGGTGCCGGCAACCCTCTTCCCGGAAGTCAGGAAAAGCGGCAGCATGCTCGGAACAGTCAATGCAGCTGCCGCAGAAGAGACCGGTCTGCCGCGGGGTACGCGCGTATTCGCAGGCGGCCACGATCATCCATGCGCAACCATTACTTCCGGGTGCATGAGCGGCCGCAAGCTCATGGATTCGAGCGGTACCGTTGAAAGCTGGCTACTGCTCAGCGAAAAGGGTGCAGAAGTGCCCTGTACGCCGGAAGGTGCACGCATAGGCCTGTATCTTGACCCCGAGCGCTATGTGCTGTGGGGCGATATCAAGACCAGCGGTGCTTCTGCTGACTGGGGCTACAGGCACCTTGCCTCCATGTCAGACTGGACAGATACCTCCACTTCACCAGATTATGATGCTATCCTTGGCAAATGCGCGGAAATCCCAATCGGGTCAGAGGGCGTGCTCTATATCCCCCATCTTCGCGGGAGCGGCGCTCCCGGCTGGAATCTCCAGGACCGCGGTGCATTTCTCGGACTCAATGTTAAACATACAGCGCCGCACCTTCTGCGCGCCGTCTTTGAAGGTCTCTGCTGTCAGGCGCGGATCATTGTAGAGATGCATGCCCGTATTTCCGGAATGCAGCCGGAAGGTGTATGCGTAGCCGGAGGAAGTACAAAGAACCTGTTCTGGCAGCAGATGAAGGCAGACCTCCTCCAGATGCCCATTGAGCTCTCGCCCTTCGACGATGCCACTGTCCAGGGTGCCGCCATGCTGGCCGGTATTGGCTCGGGCGTATATGGCAGTATTGAAGAAGTCTCCTCAGCACTCGCCGTCAGCAACCGGATCCTTATGCCTGATCCCGGAAGCAAGGAAGCTTATGACCGTCTGTACAGGCGCTACTGCATGGCAAATGAAACGGTCAACAGCCTGCACCGCGCGCTGTCGGAATCAGAAGCCTGAAAAAAGCCGTTGATCAGCATATCTTTCTGCCCGGTTTCTAACGTACTCATCACAGTCACTCATTATTCTCAGTCTTTTTTTGCAAAATAAAAAAAAGCCCTTGACAAATGCACCGAACAGGACTATGATAATAAACGCGCTGTAGATCACAGTGCGCCGTGGGGGAGCATAGCTCAGCTGGGAGAGCATTTGCCTTACAAGCAAAGGGTCACAGGTTCGAGCCCTGTTGTTCCCACCAAAGTGGCCCAGTA
>JAFYDF010000017.1 GCA_017544935.1 Clostridia bacterium | reverse complement strand
TCTTGTACATCTGGAATGCATTTGCACCGTCGATGCGTGCGCTTTCATATAGGTCGGCAGGGATATTCATCAAAATACCGGTAGCAATCAGCATCAGGTAAGGAATGCCAATCCAAATATTGATGAGTATAACCGTAAACCGCGCACAGCCTGCTTGTGTCCAGAATGGGATCGGAGCAGAGATCCAATGCCATTTCATTAGATAAGTATTAATCAGGCCATCCTGCGCAAACATCTTGCTGACATACAGAAGGCTGACGAACTGCGGGATAGCAATTGTCATAACCAGAACGGTACGCCATACTTTCTTCAGCTTGATGCCCTTCTTGTTGATCATGATGGCAACCATCATGCCCAGGAAGTAGTTGAGGAATGTTGCAAAGAAAGCCCAAATCAGTGTCCACAGCAACACTTGCCCAAATGTATTACCGTATGCAGCGGTATCCGTGCTCAGCAACTGCCGGAAGTTATCCCAGCCTACCCAAGTAAAAAGCTTGCTGGGCGGCTGATGCGTCGCGTCAAAGTTGGTAAACGCTACGAGGATCATGAAAATGATCGGCAGGATGGTAAACACAGTCACGCCTAGTGTCGGCAGTGCAAGCAGCGTCTTATGGAACTGCTCATCCATCAATGAGGACAGATCTTCTTTAGTGGTCTTGAGCTTGTGTCCGCTCTTCAGGATCTGCTCGCTGACCTTGTTCTGCTTAACATTCAGCCTCCATGTGTAAATAAAGGCAAGAATAAAGAAAATAGTCAGCACGCCGTAGAGCAGAATAAAGAAGCTATTGTCTCCGTAAATCGTGCGGCGGCCTTCCTTATACGTCTCCACCGTACCCAAAGTACTTAACTTTCCAAGGTAGTAACAACCGCTCAGCTGGGCATTCGGGAAGAACATATACAAATTAAACACTGTCTGGAAAATGAAGAACAGAATACCTCTCCCCCATTGTCCACGAGCGCAGGAACCAAAGCCCATAATCAGATAGGAAAGCTTCGTCTTCCAGTCACCATTCTTGAATGTGGTCACCAAATCTGCAATGTTTATACCCAGGCTTTTCAAAAGTTTGACGATACGAAGCCCCAATCCTGCAATAGCGCGGCCAATTCGTCCAGGCAGGCTCTTAATGCTTTCTCCGAGATCATGCAGAATCTTTTGCGGCTTACTCAGTTTCAAGTAGTCCAGATCAGTCATACACACTCATACCCCCTTTTCGATTCAGGCACTGTGCGCATTGGCACCGTCCCGAAAATAACAGGCTGGGGACTAACTGTCCCCAGCCTGCCGGGAATGCAGATTATTTGTCCAGATAGGTCTCGCAAGTCGCTTCGAAGGTCTTCAGAACCTCCAGCAGCGCGGCGTCATCGGCGTCATCCAGCTTATCGGCCAGGACGTCATCACCCAGAGCAGTAGCCAGGCTCCAGTAGTTGCCAGGATACTGGCCCTGCGGAGCGCAGAACGCCAACTGAGCAGCCAGAGCGGACAAAGCTACGTCAGCCTGTACAGCTTCGCTCTTCTGAGCGTTCAGGTTGGAGGGACCCCAGCCAACTACGTCATAACGTCCAAGCTGTACTTCTTCGCTGGTCAGGAAAGCAGCCAGAGCATCGCAAGCGCCCAGTTTGTCTTCATCAGTCTGGGGCTTTACACCCAGCATCTTGAAGCCGCCGAAGCCACCCAGCTGGAAGCCAGCCACGGTAGGCAGCTTGGTTGCAGCATAGTTCTCGCCGAAGGCTTCCTTAGCAGGAGTGGAATCCCACACGCCGTCAACGATCGCGGCCACATTGGAAGCATTGCTCATGGAGGAGCCGTTCTGGAACGCAGGAGACTTGGCGGTTTCGATCATAGCCTTCAGAGCCTTCACACCGTTCTCAGTGGCATAGCTGCTGTTCATCTTGACAAGCTTGCCTTCGTCGTCAGTATCAAAGGTCAGCTCGCAGCCAGCGCCGAAGAAGAAAGCAGTCTGATACCAACCGGAGTTGATTTCGAAGTAGAAGTTCTTGCCAGCGGCTTCGCAGTCAGCAAGGATCTGCTCAAGGGTAGAAGGATCAGAGATAACGCTCTTATCGTAGTACAGGAAATAGCCGTTATCACTGGTCATGGGGTAAGCATACATTGTGTCGCCCAGTTTGACAGCGCCAACAGCACCGGCGTCGTTCTCAGCTTCAACAGCCTTCGCGTTTTCGGGCTCAACTTCTTCCAATGCGCCAGCAGCAACCAGACGGGCCAGCTGATCCTGAGCGAAGCCGAAAATATCAGCACCGGCTTCAACGTCAGTAATCATCTTGCTGGCAGCATCGCCTTCGCCAACGGGCTCGATCTTAACAGTCATGTTCGCATACTCGGGATGAGCAGCTTTGAACTCTTCGACCTTTTCCTTGGTGAACTCGACAGTCGCTTCAGCGACCCAGATCTTTACTTCTCCATCGAAACCTTCAGCAGAAGCAAAGGACGCGAGAGACAGGCAAAGGACCAGCGCCAATACGATGGCAAATACCTTTTTCATGAGAAATTCCCCCTTATATTTTTTTGCGCCTATGCGCATGTTGGACTTTTCCAACTATGTAGAAATTATACCACTACCGTTGTATTCTTTCAAGAGAATTATTAAATTTTGATAAAAAGCCACCAGTTCATGCAGATACGATCAATCAGCACTGCTGTTCAAAGCTACATCATCTATTTTTCCCCAGGCACCTGCTCCATTACAGCGAACATGCAACCCTACAGTAACGGTATCACCAGCGTTAACTTCTATGTCTTTAATTTCGGGTGTATCCCAGTTGTTCCAACTGGTAATCTTAGAAGCCTGTTTTGCAACAATTTCTCCATTTATCTTCACATAGCTGAAAATTTCTTGGTCGCCGGCGTCGCCGCCCATCACGCTGATTCGATAACTGTAGCATCCATCTGGAAGCCCGATAATATCCTGCTCCAGTTCAAAGCATACGCTTTTACCCTTTTCAGAATAAAAATGCCAGTGCCGCGCGCCACTCAGCGAATCAGTTTTCTTTTCTTCACAGTACAATTGTTCTGTATTTCCAATATTCACGCAGCGCCACATAGACAAATCTTTGTCCTCAAAACTGCCATTGCGCACGTAGTTAAACTTGACCATTTTCAGCAGCAATATAGCTTCACGGCCACCTGCTATACCATGAATCGTATATTCGGCTTCACCTGCAGACTTTAGCGCTGCAGCATCAATCTGTTCCCATTCAACAGGAACTGCCTGCCGACTATTATCATTCATGACGGCATCTACAGTAGCCGGCAAAACGATTTCGGCGTTCAGATCACATTCCATGATAGCATCATCTAATGCATCCACAGCCAACGGTGCATCATTCCCTGTACGAAGCAGTTTGAATACTGCAAGCGACGGAAGTGCACGGCCACTAAAATCAAATAGCGTCTGATTATCACATGCACAACCGCCGTAATACCTTCCCGCGTCATTCGGGTCATATTCGCCGGCATAACTGGACGCCCAACCGCATCCATATCGTTCCCAAGCTTCAGCGATTTCGGCATAGGAAGATCCGCCAGCAGGAATCCATGCGCCTTCCCAATAGCATACGCCAATGCCGCCTATTTCATTTATAGCTGCAACAACATCTGTCACCTCGTTGGCCTGACCTTGTACAGTTATCGGATAAGGTTTTTCATATGCTCCACCTTCACCAATAGTATTACCGCTGAAATCTCCGTCTGCCAATGTCCAAGCATAACTTGTTTCCAAAACCATGACCTGTTTCCCATATGTTTCCTGTATTCCGGCAAGGACAGACTTCAGATTATCTAATGTTCCATGCCAATATGGGTAATAGCTAGTGCCAAATACATCATAATCCAGTTTGTAATAGTCGAGTTTTGAAGCATAGGTCATATAATTATCTGCGTTTTCAGGGTTTGCGAAATGTACTGCTATCAATGCATCCGGATAGATCTCCCGCACTGCATTTGCGCCGGCATTCATAATCCTGTATATACCCATCCATGTTTTTTCGCCGCATAAAGCCCCATTTGTTTCATTTCCAAGCTGAACCATAGCCACATCTACGCCAGAATTTCTAAGGCGCATAAGGCAGTCTTTTGTCCATTCCTGTACAAGCGGTGCTTTTGCTTTCGCATTTAGCCCTTTCCATGCCTTGGGTTCCTGTTGTTTAGCAGGATCTGCCCAAAAATCGCTGTAGTGAAAATCGATCAATACACGCATACCTGCTTCCGTTGCTCGTCTGCCAATTGTCACTGCAGCCTCTATGTCATTATTCCCGCCGCCATAGCCATGGCCTTGCGCATCATATGGATCATTCCACACACGAATGCGGATCAAGTTGATGCCATTATCCGCGAGGAGCGCAAACAGATCCCGCTCCTCCCCCGTCTCATCTTTCCAGCATGCGCCGGATGCTTCCAAAGATAGCATAGATGACACATCCATTCCCAGGAAAAAGCCATCCGGTAAGTTTTCCACCTTGCGGACAAAAAGAGTTTCGCCCTCTGCTTGAGCCATACTTATTGTGCTGCTAAAAAGAATTATGCCCATAACAGCTGCAAGAATTTGAAGTATATATGTACGGATTCTCATTTTATCTCTTCTCCTTCAGTCAGAATCACTATACCATATGGCGGCAGTGATAGTGTCAGCCCATCTTCAGCTAATTCTGCTTGCTCGGTTCCCGTTTCAATATCTGCGGCAATTGCTGCTGATTTATTCAGTACAAGACTGCCTGCAGATTTCCCTGAAAAATTCATAGCAATGAGACAGCTCTCATTTTCCAATATCCGACGCATGAGCAATAGTTCACTGTCCACATATACAAATTCATTCTTGCCATCTGCAATCATTGGAAATGCTTTACGTACATGATAGAGGGTCTTACAGTAATTCAGCAGAGAAGAGGGATCTTCTGCCTGCTTTTCCCAGCTTGGATAGGCATACTCCAGCTGTGTGACCCCAGGCGGCTGGGTAGTCATGTCCTTATCGCTCCAATACATAGCCAGCCGTTTATTGGGATCGTCTCCGCTGCCTACCATACCGATCTCTTCTCCGTAATAAGTAAACACACGGCCTGTCATCATGTTCAGTACGCCTTCAACAAACTTGGCAATAGGAATATTGCTCCGTCCCTGTACGCTGCCTATTGTGCGTCCCGTATCATGGTTACTGAGAAACGGCGCCAGAATCCCCTCTGGTATTGCTTCTAGCACATTCTGATATGACTTCGCGAATTTCTCTGCGTGCCCAGACCGCCCGCGCATGCTGGATGCAATAAATCCCTCTGCCTGAGATGCAGGGAAAAGGAAAAAGCTGTCTATGCCGCTCTGATAATACTCAGCTATTACTGAAAGCCCAGCCCAGCATTCTCCAACCAGATAGCTTCCCTCTTTCAGTTCTTCGCATATTGCCTTGAAACGTGATAATGCCTTCACGTTTTTATCCGTATTATTGGTATGATAACTGGTCACAGCGTCAAGTCTGAAGCCATCTACGCCCATATCATTCAGCCAGAAAGCAGCAATCTTACGCAGTTCTTCCCATACCTGTTCATTTTCCAGATTTAAATCCGGCATCGCGCCTCCAGAAAATCGCTCTTCATAATACCAGTCTGTACCCTGCACATTAATGAAAGCACTTTCTGCATGCTGTTGAAAATTATAATATGCAATGTATGGACTTTCTTTTCCTTCGCGCAAAGCAGCACATGCCGTCCGGAACCATGGATGCTGCGTTGAAGTATGATTGATTACCATATCAATAATTATTTCGATACCCCGTTCATGTGCCTCGCTGATCAGCATACGCATATCTTCCAGGGTGCCGTATTCACTATCGATATCATAATAATCGATCACATCGTATTTATGGTACGAAGGACTTGGCATAACAGGCATTAACCATAGCCCGTCCCATCCCATATCTGCAATATAATCCAAACGGCTGATCAAGCCCTGCAAGTCACCAATCCCGTCTCCATCACTGTCTTGATAGGAACGGACAAATACCTCATACCAGTTAACAGCACCATTGTCTGCCATCGAAGGCACGTATGCTATCAGCAGCAGAAACACAAGAAGCAAGCAGGCTAGCTTTTTCATATTCATCTCCCCTTCTTTCAAATTCATCTTATCACAAATAAAAAACACGTGCAATAAAGCTTCTTAATTGTATTATACATTTTGCTTTCCTTTATCAGTAATTGATTATTGTTGCATCTGCAATGGACAGGAATCTTTGCCTATAGTAGAATGTTATAGTAAAGTGTATATTCTTATGTAAGACATTTCATGAAAAGCAGGAATTTGGATATTTCTGAACATTGAAATTATCAGATAGCACCTAGAATCCGATGAAACACTGCTCTTTATAGGTGTTCATCTTTTCGGTTGTTTCATTTTCAAGATGGTCTGGGTGCTTTCTGCAATGAACAGAACCTTGATCGGCATTCCTCAAGATGTACTTACAATAAAAGAATATTTAATACACTTACGCGATATTAAACCAATAAAGGAGAGGAAACAATGCGCAGGCAAATCAAAAACAATGTCAGCTGGGTCGGATATCTTGATTGGGAGCTGGAGACTTTCCACGGTGATGATTACTCAATCTATAATGGTTCCAGTCAGAATGCTTATCTGATTGAAGAAGAAAAAACAGTGTTGATCGATACAATCTGGACTCCTCACCGTTTTGATTTTGTCGAGAACTTGCAAAAAGAAATTGATTTGAGCAAGATTGATTTCATCGTTGCAAACCATGGTGAGTGCGATCACTCCGGTTCGCTTACCGCCCTGATGGAAAAAATACCAAATACGCCCATCTACTGCACCGCGCAGGCAGTCAAAAGCATTGAAGGCCAGTATGGCAAGCGCGGCTGGGATTTTCATGTCGTCAAGACCGGCGACAGCATTGACATCGGCAATGGAAAAAAGCTCATCTTTATTGAAATGCGTATGCTGCACTGGCCAGACAGCATGGCGACATTCCTGACTGGTGACAATATCCTGTTCTCCATGGACGCCTTCGGCCAGCACTATGCAGTAGAAGAGCTCTTCAATGATAAAGCAGACCCATGCGTATTACGCAAAGAAGCTCTCAAATACTTTGTCAATATTCTGAATCCTTTCGCTGCTCTTCTCAGCAAAAAGCTTCAGGAACTCGAATCCATGTCTCTCCCAATCGAAATGATAGCACCATCGCACGGTGCCATCTGGCGCGAAGATCCCCTTCAGATTGTCCGCCAGTATGCCGAATGGGCTGATGCGTATCAGGAAAACCAGATTACCATAGCGTATGACACGATGTGGGAAGGTACGGCAAAGATCGCCCATGGCATTGCAGAAGAAATCCAACGTCAAAGCCCGGATACTGTGGTCAAGGTCTTTAATATAGCAAAAGCTGACAAGAATGAAGTAATGACAGAGGTCTTCAAGTCCAAAGCCATTGCAGTAGGTTCTCCAACCGTATGCAACAGTTATCTTTCTTCCGTTGCCGGTTGGCTGGAGTTCCTAAAGCAGCTCAAATTCAGGAACAAGAAGGCTGCAGCATTCGGCTGCTATGGCTGGAGTGGTGAAAGCGTCAAGCTCTTACAAGCCAAGCTTGCTGAAGCCGGATTTACTGTTACCGAGAGCAGTGTCCGTTCTCTGTGGAATCCTACTGAGGAAGACTATGCAAGCATAGCTACAATGGTCGAAGAACTCCTGCGTTGACATCAGAATCTTGTGAATAAACGAAACCCTCTCCGCTCGGAGAGGGTTTTATAATACTGTATCGATATTATTTCTTTCTGCGCAGATAAGCCGGTACTCCAAGCTCATCTTTTTCTGTTGCATTCTGCTCAGGCTGTACGGGTGCAACAGGCTGTACAGGCTGCTGATACGCAGGCGCAGTATAGGCAGGTGCCGGATTCTGCGGAGCACCGAAATTCGGTGCGGTATAAGCAGGGGCAAAACCAAACGGTGCTGCAGGACGCTGTACGGTAGGGGCCGGGCGTGCACCACCGGATGCGAAAGCGTCAGCATCATAACCGCTGCCCAGAGGAGTAGGCGCGTCTTCGCTGGTTTCAGATGCACGATTTGCATAGGGATCAATCGTAGCACCGGCAGTTCCATAAGGAACAGCAGCGGGACGGACTCCGCGCTTGGCTTTGGGATCACGAGTCGGGAAAGGTGTTTTTTCAAAGCCGGTAGCGATGACAGTAATGCGCACTTCGTCGCCCAAAGACTCGTCAATGTTGGCACCGAAGATAATATTGGCCTCGCTGTCTGCAGCCTGCATGATCAGGCTCGCAGCTTCGTTGACGTCCATGATATTCATATCTTCGCCGCCGGACACATTGATCAGCACAGCGCGTGCGCCATCAATCTTGGTCTCAAGCAGCGGGCTGGAAATAGCTTCCTTGGCAGCGGCTACCATACCGTTCTCTCCGCTTCCAACGCCGATACCCATATGCGCCATACCGCCGCTCTCCATAACGGTGCGTACATCCGCAAAGTCGAGATTGATTACTGCAGGTACCGCGATCAGATCGGATATGCCCTGAATGCCCTGACGCAGAACATCATCCGCCTTGCGGAAGGCTTCGAGCATCGTCGTACCTTTGCTGACCACCTGTAGCAGGCGGTCATTGGGAATCACGACCAGCGTATCCACATTCTGCTTGAGCTCGCTGATGCCCATCTCGGCATTCTTCATACGCTGCTTGCCTTCAAAGAGGAACGGTTTAGTCACAACCGCAATAGTCAGGCATCCCAGCTCCTTGGCAATCTCGGCTACGATCGGAGCAGCGCCTGTACCGGTACCGCCGCCCATGCCGGCAGTAACAAATACCAGGTCAGCACCTTTAAGTTCCTTGGCGATCTCCTCACGGCTTTCTTCCGCTGCACGGCGTCCCACATCGGGTACGGCGCCTGCGCCCAGGCCTTTGGTCACTTTTTCGCCAATCTGGATTTTTGTCCCAGCCTTGGATTGTGTCAATGCCTGACGGTCGGTATTAACAGCAATGAAATCCACACCGCGCAGTCCGGCTTCCACCATGCGGTTCACGGCATTATTGCCACCGCCACCGCAGCCAACAACCTTGATTGACGCAAATCCTGAACCCTGTTCCTGTATCATCTGCAAATCTGACATATTTCTTCCTCCGGTTGATATGATGCTGCGCGGCTTATCAGCCGCCGAAAAGATCACTGAAGAAGCCCTTGAGGCCACCGATCGGATGCGTGCTGTTGCGTGTTTCAATCATAAGGTCAAGCACACCCAGCGCACTCGTATAGACCGGGCTAGAAAGCTTGCCCATCTTCTGCTGTGCTTCACGGACAGTGCGGCCCAGCTTAGTGCTCAGGAACTCGCGTCCACCGCGGTTGATGACAAGCCCGCCGCCTACCAGATACGCAACAGAATTAACACCAAGTCGGATCCCGCTCATTTTGATCGTCTCGGCAATCTGCTCAGCGATCTCCTCAACACGCGGCTCCAGTACCTCTTTCACTTCATCTCGGGTAAATGTCTTATTGACACCATCGCGATCAGCTACAGTAAAATCTTCTGTGCCTCCCGAAACGCCGAATACATAGCTTTGCTTGATCTGTTCCGCACTATCAAGCGGGATGTTCAGACCGTACGCAACGTCCGCAGCAATATTGCCGCCGCCAACAGGCAGTGTACGATGGAAAACAACTGCTTCGCCTTCCACGGCCATGACTTCGGTATTCAGATAACCCATATCGATCAGCACCGCTGTCCTGTCGCGCTCTTCAGGCGGTACAAAACGCATTGCCTGTCCGACAGGGGTGGAAAGGAAGGATTCCACAGTAATCCCCAACGCACGGAAACGTTCGGAAACATCATCCACAAAGAAGGGATCGGCTACAACAAACGAAATACGCCCACGCAGCGTTTCTCCATGCATACCCACCGGCTCAAGCGTCTTCTTGCCATCGCCCACCATGAACCATGCAGGACTGCGATGCAATGGAGCGGCATTATCCAGGTTCAGCTCACGCTGTGCCTGACGCAGCAAGTTATCGATATCATTGGCCGTAACGCGCTTCTCAGCGCCCTGGATATCAACCTTTGTTTCAACAGTATAGACATTGGAAAACTCGCCTGGTACTCCGACAGTTACTTCATGAATGCGAATATGCGCATCCTGTTCTGCATCCTGAACGGCTTTGGAAATTGCCTCGTTTAGCGAAGCAGGATCATTCCAGCGTCTGTCGGCAAAGCCGGCATAACGGCAATTGCCCATGCCCATGATGTCACAGCGCATGCGGCCGCTCGTACGTGCAGTAAGCGCGACGATCTTGCCCGTACCAAAATCAACTGTAGTAAAGGTGTTCTTCATCTTGACCCTCATCCCTTCAAGCATCACACGGTGTACAGTCACGGACATACGGCAAAAAGCCAAATGCACAGACTGTCATCAGGATACTTCATTGTAACCTTTTTGTGATAATTTGGCAAGGGCTATATTTTATTATGTATATCTTTTTTCACAAAAAAGTGCGAAAAATTGTAAAATTTTATTGTCCCGGCCGATAGGCAGCCTGTCCAGGTATAGTAGCATCTATTGTTCCCCCGCTCAGGCCGCGACGCTTGAGTTCCGCTGTCACTGCACGCACGGTACCAATCTTGGCCCGTAGATCTTCAGCCGTTCCTATATTAGCTGTGTATCCATCTTTTGAAAGAAGATAGATGCTGTCCATATTCGTCAGGTTTATCTCTTCGACCGCATCTCGTACTCCCTGTAGCTTGAGCTCCAGCATGATGTCCAGTAATGCTGCAAGCTGTGCTTCATCCTGGCAGATCACCTGTGCACCGACACGAATATCCCTGATGCTCAGGCCAGATACCCGCATGCCGCTTCCCGCGGCCGTGATATTGGTGGTACTTTCCAGTACCATGGCATCCTCGGCAAGCGTATACTGTACACCCATATATAGAAAATCTGCTACTCGCTCTCGTTCGTAAACCTTGATGTACAGCATATCAGGCCAGATTCTCTCCATGCCTTCATAGGCAAGATACCGATTGCTCTCGATTCCTGCGCGGATCCGGTTCTCACGTACACCAAAGTAAGTCGCACCTCTGTTCAGTCCGGCCAAGCGAAGGACAGTCTCGGGAGAAATCGTATTCAGACCATCGACCTGTACAGTACGGATCCTCGTCCATGAAAAGAAAAACAGCAATGCAAGGATCAGCAATACAACAACAGCCACGCCAACAATCACGCGCGGATCAATGCCCCGCCGTCTGTAGGAAATCGTTTTGGGCATTTCCTGCGGCTGTTCAGGCATTCCTGATCCCATGCCGTTTTCCATTTTCTCCTCCCTCAGTACAGCGCGTTTACTAATTGCTTGAATACGCGTCCACGCTGTTCATAATCGCTGAACTGGTCAAAGGAAGCGCAGGCAGGAGAGAGTAGCACGTTCCCGCCCTCTACCGCCAGTTTGCGGCACTTTTCAACCGTTTCAGCATAGTCAGAAGCATGTTCAATTGCTGTATAACCTGCTGCACGCAGCGCTTCCTCTATCTGAGGAGCTGTCGCTCCGCACAGTACGGTGTGTTTGATCTGTCCACTGACAATAATCTCACGTGCCAAGGCTTCAAAGGATACATGCTTGTCCGATCCACCCAGGATCAGCACAGTCGGTGCACGCATCGTTTGTACAGCTTTGATCGTTGAATCCACATTTGTGCCCTTACTGTCATTATACCACTTAACACCATCCAGTTCACGCACAAATTCAATGCGGTGTTCTACTCCTTTAAACGTCCGTAAGGCCTGCCGAATTACTGGTGCGGGAACGCCTGCTGCATAACTCATCATCGCTGCGGCAAGTGCATTCTCCAGGTTATGGGGTCCGGGAATATAGATCTCATCTACGCAGCATACAGCACGTTCGGTTCCATTCCATCGCACTACAACCTTTCCATTGTTCACAAACGCACCTTCGTCTACTTCACGCGTACGGCTGAACCAAGCCACACGTGCCGCCAAACCTTTTGCCATAGCACAACAGTAGTCGTCATCAGCATTCAGAACAGCAACATCCGCGGATGTCTGAGCATCAAAAATATGACGCTTTACATTCGCGTAATTCTCCATCGTATAATGACGATTCAGATGATCTTCCGTAATATTCAGAACCGCAGCAACGCGGGGATGAAAGGTCTCCGTCGTTTCAAGCTGGAAAGAAGATACTTCTGCAATCAGTACATCCTCTGGTTTGCTCAGCATTGCCGCCGCAGACAGCGGATAGCCGATGTTGCCCGCTACATAAGCCAGTTTTCCCGCTGCACGCCAGATCTCTCCCAAAAGGGATACCGTAGTCGTTTTTCCATTCGTTCCGGTCAATGCATACAGTGCACCATCTGCCAGCTGTGAAGCCACTTCAAGCTCACCGGTTACCGGAATCCCCCGTTCTTTTGCCAGACGTACGATCGGCGAGTCAATAGCAATGCCCGGGCTGATCAGAAGAATATCGCATGAATCCAGCAACTGTTCAGGTGCAATACCCAGCCGCCATTCGCAAGGCAATCCTTTCAACTGCAGCAATGCATCCCCCAGTTCATCCTCAGATTTCCGGTCATTCAGAACCGGTACAGCACCAAATTTGCACAAAAGCTGGGCAACGGCTACGCCGCTGCGAGCCATACCCAGCACCAAAACACGTTTATTCTTCCAATATCCGCGGTCCGCCAAAGCCAGCCCCTCCTCTTTCAGCACCACTTGAGCAGTGACAGAATCGCAACCGCAGACAATACCGCTGTTACGATACCGTACATGCACACGATCTGCGTTTCTTTCATTCCGCACATTTCAAAATGATGATGGATCGGCGACATTTTGAAAATCCGCTTACCATGAGTCAGTTTGAAATAGTATCTCTGCATAATGACTGATACGGAGCTCATCACACAGGTAAAGCAAATCAGCAGGAGCAGGAATTCCAGGCGCAGAACAACTGCTATCCCTACCATTACCGCTCCGATGAACATGCTTCCCGTATCACCCATAAAGATCTTAGCCGGATAATGATTGAACACCAGGAAACCAGCAGCCGCACCAACCAGTGCAAATGCCAGTACTGCGCATACCGCAGAGTTCTCTGTGCTGGGAATGCATTTAAACGCCCAGGCAATCACACCAAAGGCAATCATTCCGACCACTGTCACCGTAGAAAGCAATCCATCCAAACCGTCTTGAAGATTGGAACTGTTGGTCATGAATAGTACTGTCAGTGTGATCAAAGGAATATAGAAAATTCCAAGATCCCATGTCTTCCCCGTAAATGGAATAATCACATCATGTCCGATAAAGAAATAAGCCCACACCGAAAAGATTAAACCCAATGCCAGCTGGCGTACAATCTTCTGTTTGGGGCGCAGTCCTTCATGGTCCTTTTTGACATCCTTGATATAATCGTCTGAAAAGCCGACCAGCAGCATACAGCCAATGGAGAGGAACAGCAGCGCCCACAGCGCATTCTCCAATGACCAGAACCGCCAGGTTGAAGCAGGGTCTCTAGAGCAAAAATAACTGACTGTAAACGCAAGCACTGTACACACGACCGTTACAGGACCCATCACGATTCCGCCCATATTGGGCGTTCCCTTTTTATTGAGATGGCTTTGTGGTCCAAGTTCATACATCGTCTGTCCGAACTTAAGGGCACGCAGCTTTTTAATACAGATCGGCATCAAAGCCAGCATCAATGCAAAAGCGGCTGCCGCCGCACCAATCATAAACAGCATGTCGTCTTCTCCTTATGCGTGCGTCTTTTCAGCCTGTAATTCTGCCAGCAAATCGCGTACGACTACTTTCTCATCGAACGGGCGCTTCACACCACGGATTTCCTGATATGTTTCATGGCCTTTTCCAGCCAACACCACAATATCTCCAGCTTTTGCCATTTTCAATGCGCTGCGGATTGCAGCATGCCGATCCTCGATCACAGTATACTCACCGCTAGTACGTCGAATGCCTTCCTCGATTGCAGCCAGGATCTCGTACGGATCTTCATTACGCGGGTTATCGCTCGTTAAGATGCAGTAATCAGCCAGACGTCCGCCAATCTCGCCCATCATCGGGCGCTTGCCATGGTCACGGTCACCGCCACAGCCAAATACAGCAATCACTCTCCCGCGCGTGAAATCGCGTACTGCCGTCAGGATATTCTCCAGTGCTTCCGGCGAATGCGAATAGTCAAGCAGGACTTTATAGGGTGTATGTGTATCAAGGATCTCCGCACGACCGGGCACTGCTTTAACGCTCTCCAGGCCTCTCACGACAGATTCCAGATCGATGCCCAGCTCGCAGGCAGCTGCAGCGGCGGTCAGCGCATTATATACATTGAAGATGCCCGTCATACGCAGAGAAACGTTTTTTTCACCTATACCCTTCACACAAAGGCGGAAAGACACGCCTTCCTCGCTGATCTCAATATCGCGAGCGTATATTTCTGCATTATTACTGATACCATAGCGGACATAAGGAACCTTTATACCGTCTGTAATACGCGCAGTCGTTTCCTCATCAACATTGAGCACAGCACGGCGAATGAATTCAGGCGTAAAGAAAATCTTTTTGGCATCGAAGTAACGTTCCATGGTGCCAAAATAATCCAGATGATCCTGGGACAGATTGGTATAGCAGCCTACGTCATAGAGAATACCATCCACGCGGTGCATAGCAGTCGCATGTGCGGATACTTCCATTACAACGGCCTGTACCCCTTCTTCGGCCATGCGGAACAGCAGCCCCTGAAGAGCGTCTGCTTCCGGGGTTGTCATTTCACCATGCAGCATGGTGCTGCCTATCATGTTTCCCGTAGTACCAATCAGGCCAACCTTCAGTCCCGCAGCTTCAAGCACAGCCTTCATCAGATAGCTGGATGTAGTCTTTCCCTTTGTTCCTGTAATTCCGATCATTCGCATCCGCCTAGAGGGATTGCCATACAATGCAGCACACATCGGACCAAATGCTTCACGAACGTTCTTAACTACCAACTGGGGTACGTCGATAGCAAGAAGCCGCTCCACAACCAGGGCAGCTGCGCCGTTCTTTACTGCCTGTCCGGCAAAATCATGTGCGTCAAAACGTGCTCCGGAAATACAGAAAAACAGCCCGGCTTCCATTGTCTTCCGGCTGTCCATAAAAGGAAGACGCACTTCGCAGTCTCCCTTTTCTTCCAATATAAATTGCGGGCACAAATGTGCAAGTTCACTCAGTCTCATGCAAAGCTCCTCTGTTCCCGTCGGAACGCTTTTATATTATATGCAGAAAAGCCGTTTGTTGCAACCCTGCAATCCCCTGTCACTGTCCCGCGGCACGCATGTTTTCAAAAAGCGCTTCAAGCGTCTGCTGCGGACGCGTGTCCGGTGCATATATTTCCTCGACCTCTGCACCTTGGCGGCTGACCATACCAATGCGATGGACCACCTGCCAGCCAATCACGCTTTCATCCTGAGCATCCGCGATCTTTTTCTTCATCGATTCGATATTGTTCTCAGCTGAGACTATCTCTGAGGCGATACGGCGTCCTTCATTTATAACCGCACGACGCTGGGCCAGTGCATACTGAGCCATAATAAAGAGAACAGCGGCTGCAATCAGGGATATTACCATAATTGTGCGAAGGCTAATCGTGACTGACTTACGGCGAGGCGTATCACTGGGGGCAACAAAACTAATGCGTCCATCATAATCCAAGCGTGCATCCTCTTCAGGAATATGCACATGGCTTCCAACATAGATCCCTGCATCGGGTGTCAGCATTTTTCCCATAGCATGATATGTCAAGATGTTTTTCCTTTGCGTCGACATTCCTTCTGGTCCTTCCCTCTATTCAGCGTCAGTCGCCATGCTTGGCAGCAATCTCGGCTTCAAATGCCAGCACGTCCGGTATATCTGCGCTGACCTGCTCATATTCTTTCTCGGCTTCATCAGCTCTCATTACTCGGATATGAGAACCAGCGCCGCTTACTTCTACATCACGTGTATCACTCAAAAACCTTGCACGCAGCTTCTGTGGAAGGAGTACACGACCCTGGGCATCGCATTCGCATTCGTCATACGTATACTTCGTAAAAAGGTTGACGACCCGTTCCATGCGCATATCCTTCTCAAGCAGCTCAAGCAGTGAGCAGTAATACAGCTCCCATTCCTGAGCCGGATATATAGCAATCGCGCGCAGATCCGGAGTCATGCAAATATAGAACTTATCTCCTAAAGCAGGGCGGAAAGCGGAAGGTACAATCATACGTCCCTTCGCATCCAGTCCGTGCACATAAGCGCCGCGAAAACCATGGCGCAGAAGGTGCGCGTATTTTTCAAGCAACGCGGACTGAGCCGGGCTCATCGAGTCCACGTGTTCTTTCATGCTGCGCACCACCTTATCATCCACATTATGGCACTTACTGCCTTGCGTGCACCATTATTCACCACTTTTATCCTCTTGTCAACCGTCAAGATAAGTCTTTGGGAGATTTTTTCGTTACACAATTGAAATATTTTTAATGTTTTCAGAATATATGTTCGCATTACTATGCGATTTCTGCCCTGATCGTACTTGATTCTTTGCAGTAAAATCAAAGAATAATGTGTTATTTGCACTAATATTTTGTATTATTTTATGCACAATAAACAAATTTTTAGTTAAGAAAAAATTAATTTTTCTTTGGCGATTTTTACTCTATTTCTGTTCTTCTCCTATTATCTGCGATATAGTTTCAGATCTCCACTTTCATTTCTTTTACAGCCACAAGCAAACAAAAAAAGCGGATATAATCCGCTTTAAATTCCACATTTATGAATGATTTTGTTTTATAATATCCTTAAACTGCCACTTTCACGGAAGTTTGTATAGATTAAATGCCAGTCCATCACAGGACGTAAAATGATATCGCACACCGTTCCTGGTACCAGTATAGGCACTTTTAACCGCCTGGCCGTGAAGATGAGCATACACGACATCATTCACGCCGAAACTTTCTATGAGTTCCGACATTGGAGTTGTCATTCCACCTTCACCAAGGGGCGGAAAGTGGGTCATAACAACAATCGGGCCTTCCGGCAAAAGCGAACGCGCGCGCTCCAGAGACAGACGCATACGGATCAGCTCCCGAGCATATATTCTTGCATCTTCTCCTTCAGTACCTTCACCGGGATACAGCCAGCCCCGAGATCCGCAGAAAGCAACTCCGCCCAGCACAACCGCATCATTCTGAAGCGCAAACATTCCATCCGGCAGTGATTCTCTCACTCGTGTGATAGCACCCCACCAGTAATCATGGTTCCCGCGAAGAATGACCTTGCATCCGGGCATTGCCCCGATCATCTGCAGGTCAGGCAATGCATCTTCAAGGTGCATAGCCCAGCTGATATCCCCGGGAATCAGCACGATGTCCTGCTGATGGACACGCTCTTGCCAGTCAGCAGCAATCTTCTCCCAGTGATTCTCCCACTGTGGGCCGAAGACCGCCATGGATTTATCATCGCCGCCCGGCAAATGCAGATCCCCTATGGCAAAAATGCTCATTGCTCGAATTGATCGTCCTCGTCCTCATCTTCCTCGGCTTCTTCTTCGCCAAGGGCTTCCAGGGACATGGTCTCGTCGCCATCCGTATCGCTGTCAGGGATGATCTCATCCATACCGCTGATGGGATCATCATCAATCGTCGCGTCTTCAAGCGCAACCCCATCTTCGTTTTCTTCTTCGGTATCCGTTCCGCTCATTTCCTTCAGGCAGAACAGGCAGACATCTTTTCCGGGTAATGCAGGGTGTTCACCGCAGACAGTGCACATTTCCACTTCGTCACGGACAGGCTCACCCTTCATTTCCATGCGGCAGATCTTGCAGACCTTTTCGCCTTCCATCAGGTAATTCAGTTCACAGCGGGGGCATTTGGTCAAAGGCATATGTTTCCTCCGAGCATATTTATTGGTTCATCATGCAGCAGATAAACTGCCACGGCATTCATTCCGATGCAACGCACGCGATTATACTACGCTTTTATATGTCATGCAAGTGTTTTATTGCAAAATATATATCAAAAAAAGCGCGAGCTATTTCGATTGCCCGCGCAATATTGCAAATGTCCTTATTTTTCGGCACTTTTCAGGAAATCTGCCATTTCCTCCGCGATTTGGTCCAATGCAGTAGAAATCGTACAAACATGCGGTACGCCATCCAGCCACAACATCTTTTTTACCGATGTTCCCGCTCCATCAAGAATGATTTGTGCGCTGTCTTCACTGATTGTTTCGTCCGCATGGCTCTGAATGACAAGAAGCGGGCATGTGATTTTCCCGAGTCCTCTTCTCGCCTGTTTCATCAGTTGACGCAAATCATAGACCCGTGCCACAGGCATCCCGGTATACCCGATATTATACTCCGGTATCAGATCCGTGCGCGTAACTGCACCGTTCGTCCATTCCGCCACAGGCTTTACCAGAGCCACTATTCGCGCTGCCCATCCGAAGCGTGCCTTGGTCTTCATGGGGGCTGAAATAGATACGCATGCCGTCAGCGGATATCGGGATGCGGCGATCAATGAAAGATCGCCTCCCATGGACAGTCCAGCCACCGAAACATACCGATATTCCTTTTTCAATGCTTCCACGGCTGTCAGTTCAGCATCGAGCCACTCCTGCCAGCAGCGCTGGCGCATATCCTCCAGATTGGTGCCATGCCCGGGCAGCAGGATTCCCTGCACAGTAAAGCCTTTGGCATTCAATATATCCCCCAGTGGATGCATGTGTCCCGCAGAACCGGTAAATCCATGCGTCAGCAGCACGGCATGCTCGCCGCCTTTCATGAAAAAAGGGGCTGCATTCGGATGAAACAAGTCCATCTTTCCGACCTCTCCCATGAAAAAGCGCTTCCTGAGAAGCGCTTTCATGTTTTATTCTTTTTCTTCCTCTTCTTCCTCATCCGTTGGGAACAGCGGCTTCCCACAGGAGGGACAGAGGTTTTCCTCTTCGAAGTCAAAGCCGTCAATTTCGAAGGTCACTTCATTTCCGCAGTGCGGGCACTCATATACGACCACCTGATCGTCCTCGTCCCCATCTTCGTCCTCTTCGTCTTCGTCATCGTCGTAAGCATCTTCTTCTTCGTCATCGAAGAGATACTCTTCCATATCGGCCAGATCATCGTCGATGCTCTCGACGTACTCATCCAGCTCGTCATGGTCAGCGCGCAGTGCTGTCAGTTCTTCTGCCATGTCTTCCAGCACATCCAGCATCTTCAGCAGCAGCTTGCCCTCATTAGTCTCATCACTCAGCTTCATGCCTTCTGCAAGACCTTTGAGATATGCGACGCGGTCATTGATACTGCTCATTTTAACTCCTTACGCTCTGGACAGATACTCGCCGGAACGGGTATCGATCTTGATCTTATCGCCAATATTGATGAACAGAGGCACCATCAGCTCGTAACCGGTTTCAACGGTAGCGGGCTTGAAGTTGTTCGTGGCAGTGTCACCCTTGAAGCCGGGCTCGGTCTGAGTCACTTCAAGCTCAACGAAGTTCGGCGCTTCAACGGAGAAGGCGCTGCCCTTGAAGTAGCGGATAGTCACATTGGTGTTTTCCTTAACGAACTGAATGGCATCCTCCACCTGGCTGTGGTTGAGGGGCATCTGCTCATAGGTCTCGGGATCCATGAAGTAGTACAGTTCGCCATCATTGTAGAGATATTCCATCTCCTTGGTCTCAATCACGGCCTTGGGCATTTTATCGGTGGGGTTAAAGGAACGCTCCACCACGGCGCCGGTCATGATATTCTTGATCTTGGTGCGAACAAACGCAGCGCCTTTGCCGGGTTTTACGTGCTGGAAATCAACGATTGTCCACACGCCGCCGTCCCATTCGACCGTAATGCCTTTTTTGAAATCGCCCGCAGTAATCATGTTCATTCCTCCATCTAATCATTGATATTGCTTAAGGGTGCGGCATTACAGAATGCGCAGCTCCTTGGAAGCGGTACAAAGTGCGCGTACACCGGTCTCGGTAACCACGCAGGTGTTCTCGATGCGTACGCCGCCCAGTCCGGGAACGTAGATGCCGGGTTCGACCGTTACGATATGGCCGGTCGTGAGCACCTGTTCGGAACGCGTGGAAAGGCGCGGTTCCTCATGAATGTCGATACCGACGCCATGCCCCAGGCTATGGCCGAAGCATTCGCCGTATCCGGCTTCGCTGATGATATCACGTGCAATGGCATCAATATCGCAGCAATTCCTGCCGGGTGCCACTGCAGCCTGTGCGGTCTCCTGCGCCTGAAGCACGATATCATAGATGCGGCGCATTTTATCGGAGGGCTGCCCGACTGCTACAGTACGCGTCATGTCCGCGCAGTAGCCGTCCACCTTGGCTCCGAAATCCATCGTCACCATATCGCCCGTTTCGATCTCACGGTCTCCTGGTACAGCATGAGGCAGTGAACCGTTCGGGCCAGCAGCTACAATGGTGCTGAAAGCAAGTCTCTGTGCACCCAACTGAAGCATCTTATAGTCCAGAGCCATCTGGACTTCACGCTCAGTGCGCCCAGGCGCAATAAATCCACAGATATATTCGAACGCCTGGCAGGTAATGTCGCATGCACGCTCAATGCGGCTCAGCTCATCTTCATCCTTGATCTCACGAAGCTTCTCAGGCTTGAAGTCAAGCGGCTCAAATGCGACGCCGGGCATGGCTTCCTCGATAGCTTTCATGCTGCGTACGGTAACAATGTTATCTTCAATGGCTACCCGTGTAATGCCCGCATCCCTAAGCAGTTGAGCTGCCAGCTGTACATGACTCACACCGGCACGGATAGCATGCACCGTGAATCCCGGGCACTGTTTTTGAGCGGCTTCCACATAACGGAAGTCTGTAATCACCGCACGGATGTCTCCGCCTACCAGCAGAAGCCCTTCGCCGGTATAGCCGCTCAGGTAAAAGATATTGGATCGATTGTGCAGCAGCGCCGCCGTTTTTTCAGGCAGCATCGCCAGCAGCTTATCAGTGCGCTTCACAGTTTCCTCCTGATTTTTAGGCCGCATTAAAATACGCCGTCAGATATTTTAACATATATTATGAACAAAATAAAGAGGAAATTTGCCATTGTCAACAAATTGACAATTGTCAGCATAATCAGCGGAAAACTCGCTCCCTATCGATTCACCTGTCGATACATCAAGTTATCTGTTTCTTGTCCACAGGACTTATCGCTTGTTCCAAAGGGTAGATAAGCACCATTATTTCCTTTGCCAATTAACAATGAAATCAAAAAAGAGCGATACCGTATGACATCGCCCTTCAGAGGCCAGCTGACGCTAGAATATCATTTCTGCGTTACCCTATCCAGGCGATTTCCTATAGGAAAAGTCGATTGTCTTTGACAAAGGGAACATTATACATTCATCATGGACTTGTTAGATTTAAGTTTAAATTTAAGCCATCGATACTATTGAGAATTGTAACAGAAGGTTGTCCATTCTCATCAATATCTATTGTAAAAGATGCGACGGTTTCTGTTGTTGACATTTCTGGTTTTTCATATATGCACACTACTGCATCATCCTTGATTTCAACATATGGTGTTTTCACTGACAATAGTATTTCAACTGTATCTATAGATCCAAATTTCGTAAGAAAGTCATCAATCGTATAGGCATGGTATTGATCCTCATATAAAAAGCCAAAAAGAGCACTATCTTCTTGTTTGTCTGCATTATATATAAATGCGCTCTGAAACAAATCTGTGAAATTTAATCCAGCAGATCTTATTAACACACCAATCCGCGATCCGAATGCATATTCAGCAACAAAGTGCGTGCCAAAGCTATCTTGCTCAAAACTATACTTTTTGTCTATTGGGTATTCTGTCCATTCTACCATCCTATTAGCCTTTTGGATATTAGTGCTAATTGTTCCTGCACCAAGATAATCTACCATTAATAATGAATAGTAAAACAATTGATAATCAAGGGTATAGTTACTATCCGTTAACTGAACTCCTTGAAATAATGATTCCGCAGATGATGAAATAGCATAAGTATTCATACAAAGAATTATTAGCAGCACAACTAGTTTCTTTTTCATTTTCTCCCCCTCTTTTTCTCTACAATGTACTTTTTTATTATAAATTGTTACAATACAATCCTTCTGAAGTTCTTTCTTTTCGAGTCTCCCTAAGCCGCATTATAATATTGAAAAGATCACTGATGTTTGGCATTGCTTTGAGTTCATCACGCTTTCATAATATCCTGAGGTGGAAAAAAGAAATAATTTTGACTGTTAAAGAAACCCATTTTATTATTATGTGTTTGAAATATATATAATCCATCCGTTTCCCATATCTGAAAATCTTTGTAATAATCTTCAACTATATATTGTTGAGAATAATAGAGAAATAATTAAAACTGTAAGAATAAATCTATTCATAACGTCTGGCTCTCCTTTACCTAATAATACGATTAGGGCGTCAAAAGATCTACTATCTCAAACATCCAATGCGATGTTTTCTGTATTACGCAAAAAACGGCCGGAGCCGTCTTTTTCTTCTATGAAAGTGTTATTAATTTCTACCCATTTGCCGGAAGAATCTTTGACATTGAGTGTCTGGGAAGACACGATCGTTTTGCAACGGCCGTTGCCGAAATCAAACGTTTTGGAAGCAGCAGTGAGGAGAGAAACTTCTTCTTTGGTATACATGAACGCAACCTCCTTAATGGTCAAGTCTAAACACTATGGAGGAGACACATTATTATCGTATCAAGATTTCTGTTCAAAAGGTTAACAATGTTCAAATCAGTATATATTATTCCATGTATGACAAGCATTGTCAAGGGATTTTACTGTACAGCATGCTGTATGCCATCTGTATCAATTTCTGTTTCTCCCGTCAACAGGAGATCGCTTACCGTCACAAAGCTGTATCCCTGTTCGATATACCACGGCAGCAACGTTTCCAATGCCTTAAGTGTATGCTTTCCATACACATGCATGAGTACGATTGCTCCCGAATCCGCATTATTCTGAACACGCTTGATCACTGTATTCAGCGTTGTATCCTTAAAGCCGTCACGGCTATCCACTGTCCACTTTATGACTTCCTGCCCGAGTGCTCTTGCGATCGCGCGGTCGCGCTGTGAAGAATAGCCGGACGGCGGGCGGTAAAGCGTAGGCTCGTGACCAAGCACTTCATTAAAGATCGCGCTGCTTTTGTTGAAATCAGCAATGATCTGGTCATTCGTCAGATCGGGCATGTTCGGATGACTGTACGAATGATTAGCCACCTCATGTCCCCTCGCTTCGATCTCTTTTACAACCTCCGGATTGGCTTTCAGGAAAGTACCCTGGAGGAAAAACGTGCATTTTGCTTCGTACTGATCCAGGAGGTCCAGAATCTGCAGCGTCTTGGAAGGGGCATTTGCAGAATCAAATGTAATGGAGATTAGTTTGTCGTCCCTCTCCACCTTAGTTATGCTGTATCCAGGGCGAGTTTCTGCTGCAAGCATTACGGTATCGTCCGGAGCTTCGACGCCGGATCGCCACAGGCTGAGCGTAACACAGGCACGTCCTGTCGGTACCGTGATCTCAACGTTCTGCCTGCCCTTGGAACGGATCAGCGTCACTTCTGCTAGTACGGCGCCAGTATCATCGCGCAATTCTACCGTATCTCCCGCATTCTTGCCGTCATTCTCAATGCGGATCGCAGTTTTCTCGCCCTGGTAGCCCATATAGGCATTATAGGTAAAGGAAACATCAGCACAAGCCACTCCCAGCAGCATTGCCGTCATTAGGATCAAAGCAATTATCTTCTTCATGTCCACCCCGTTACAGCGCAGCGCAGATGCGGCGCACTGCCTCCTGTGTATTCTCAGCTGTATTGAATGCAGTTAATCGCAGATATCCGGCACCGCTGGGACCGAAACCTTCGCCCGGTGTACCCGCCACCTGCGCCTGTTCCAGAAGGTGATCAAAAAAGGTCCATCCCGAAACACCGCCGGGGGTGCGCACCCAGACATACGGTGCATCTACACCACCATAGACTTCAAGTCCAGACTTGCGCAATTCGTTGCGGATCATTCTTGCATTGTTTTTATAGTATTCAATATTCAGCCGACAATGCTCTTTCCCAGCCGGCGTGAACACCGCTTCCGCAGCGCGCTGCACAGGATAGGAAACACCATTGCTCTTGGCTGCCAGCCTGCGTTTCCACATGCGGTTGATCGTACCGCCATACAATGTTCTAGGCACCACAGTCCATCCGCATCGCATTCCGGTAAAACCTGCCATCTTGGAGAACGATCCGCATTCAATGGCACATTCCCGCGCACCACGGCATTCATAAATGCTGTGCGGTACCTCGGCTGAGGTGATAAAATGGCTGTAAGCAGCGTCATAAAAAATCAGCGCACCGTTCTGCACAGCCCAGTCCACATACCGCTGCAATTCATTCAGTGAAAGTGAAACACCTGTTGGATTATTCGGAAAGCACAGATAAATTGCATCCACATAATGCTGCGGAAGAGGAGGAACAAAACCGTTTTCCTTTACGCATGGGAGGTACTCAATATTCGACCAGAGCCCGCTGCGGTATTCTCCCGCACGCCCAGCCAGAGCATTACTGTCCACATACACAGGATAGACCGGATCCGTGACTGCTACACGCGCTTCAGGTCCCAACAATTCCTGCAATGCGGATGTATCGGTCTTTGCTCCATCTGAAATAAAGACCTCGTCTGCATCCACCTGTACACCGCGCGGTTCGTAAACATTCTTTGCTACACCGCTTCGCAGGAACTCATAACCGCATGCCGGTCCATAGCCACGGAAGCCCTCGGGTGTTGACATTTCCATAGCTGCATCCGCCATTGCTTTTGATACCACAGGCGGAAGCGGGCGCGTAACGTCCCCGATACTCAGACTGATGACTGGGTAGTCAGGATGTACCTGTCCGTATGCCGTGACCCGCTGCGCGACTTCCTGGAATAGATAATCGGCAGGCATGGACGCGAGATTTGAATTAAGAGCCGGCATATCTGCCCCTCCGTCACTCTTCTGCCCATTCGCCATCAAAGACGAAGGCTGCTGGTCCCGTCAGATAGACATGATTATCGTCAGCATTCCAATGAAGGGAGAATTCTCCGCCTGCCATCTCGGCCCGCACCGTCCGGTCGCAATGCCCGCATAAAACGGCAGCTACCAGTGCTGCACAGGCGCCGGTGCCGCAGGACAGCGTCTCGCCAGCGCCGCGCTCCCACACCCTCATCTGAAGTGTGCTGCGGTCAGCAACATGTACGAACTCTACATTTGTATGCTTCGGGAAAAGCGGATGATGCTCAAATGCAGGGCCGACTACAGGAAGATCTATCACTTCAGGATCACGTACAAAAATCACACAGTGCGGATTGCCTACACTGACGCAGGTGACGAACCACATCTGTCCAAGAACCTGCATGCGATGGTTAAGCACCGTCTGTCCCGCCATATCTACAGGAATCAATCTCGGTTCCAGCACAGGTGTGCCCATATCAACGGTGACCCGAGTAACGCGGCCTCCTTCGGTCTCGATCTGCAGATTAGTCAGCCCGGCTCCGGTTTCTAGCGTAATCTCTTTATCGCATGTGATTCCACGCTCATACAGATACTTGCCGACACAACGCGCGGCATTCCCGCACATCTCCGCTTCCGAGCCATCCTTATTGAATACGCGCATAGCATAAGGTGCGCTTTCTCCGGGTTCCAGCAGCACAAGGCCGTCCGCGCCGACGCCCGTATGCGGCTGACATGCGCGCACCGCAAACCCTGCCGGATCGCTCACATAGCTTTCAAAGCAGTCGATCAACAGAAAATCATTGCCGTTTCCATGCATCTTCGTAAAACGCATTGCCTTTCCCCCCGCGCTTACATGCGCTCCGGAGCCTCCATGCCAATCAGATACAACCCCGTCTTAATCACACTGCGTACGGCCTTTGTCAGCTCCAGACGTGCAGCCGTCGCTGCGACATTTTCATCCAGAATACGGTGCTCATAATAGAATTTATTATATGCTTTAGCAAGCTCCGTCACAGCGCGTGTCACCATATACGGCTCATTCGCCCGGCACGCGGAGCGTACTTCTTCAGGGAACCGCACCAGCAATCTCAGGACTGCCTGCGCCTCATCATCTGTCAGGGCATCATAGTCTGCTTCCGCGTTCTGTTCTCCTGCTTTGCGCAATACGGACCCGCAGCGTGCATAAGTATACTGAACATACGGGCCGGTATCTCCATCGAAGTTCAGTGCGCGATCCCACCAGAAATCGATGTCCTTGATACGGTTGTTCTGCAGCGTTGCATAAACTACTGCACCGACACCTACCTGCCGTGCAACTTCTTCCTTGTTCTCAAGATTCGGTGATTTCTCGCGAATGATCTCGAGTGCCTTCTCCTGTGCACGGTTCAAAAGGTCGTCCAGATATACGACCACGCCATTGCGTGTGGATAGCGCTTCGCCTTCGTACGAAACCATACCGAAGGCCACATGCTTGCACTGGCTGGCCCAGTCATAGCCCATCAGCTCCAGAACTTTAAAGAACTGGCGGAAATGCAGATCCTGCTGATATGCGACAATATATAGACTTGTATCGAAATGATAGGTTTCCTTACGATAGATAGCAGCAGCGATATCCCGTGTTGCATACAAGGTTGCGCCATCACTCTTGAGGATCAGGCATGGCGGCATATTATAATCCTTGAGATCAACAATCTGGGCACCGTCGGATTCCTCAAGCAATCCTTTTGCACGCAGCTCATCTACGACACGGCCAGTCTTATCTGCATAAAAGCTTTCGCCTGCATAGCTGTCAAAATGCACGCCCAGGACATCATATACCCGCAAGGCATCTTTCAGTGTCACATCCTTAAACCAACGGAAGATTTCCATGGCTTCAGGATCACCGTCTTCAATGCGTTTGAACCAGGCCCGGCCTTCATCCTCAAGTTCCGGATGATCCTTTGCTTCCTGATTGAAGCGTACATACAGGCGGGTCATTTCATCCACGCCGCCCTTTTCGACTGTCTCACGGTCGCCCCAGAGCTTATATGCGCAGATCATCTTTCCAAACTGTGTGCCCCAGTCGCCCAGATGATTGATCGATACCGTGTTCCAGCCCTGGAAATCATAAATGCGCTTAAGGCTGTTACCAATCACTGTGGTCGACAAATGCCCAAGATGGAAACGCTTGGCAATGTTAATGGAAGAGTACTCAACGCACGCAGTCTTGCCGACACCATCATCACTGGAACCCCAGCGATCGGGAGCGGCCAGGATGTTGCTAAGCGTCTCTCTGGCAAAGTTCGCCCGGTTAAGAAAGAAATTCAGATAGCCGTTTACGGCTTCTGAACGGCAAAGCTCAGGCTTGTCAACAGCAGCACACAATTTCTGTGCAATCACAGGAGGGCCCATTCTCAGTGCTTTTGACAATCGGAAGCATGGAAACGCAAAGTCTCCCATCTTGCTGTCCGGCGGCACTTCAAGCAACGCTTCGAAATCCACATCGAGCGTACAATCGGGAAAAGCCTTTTTCGCCGCCTCCAGAATCGTTTGGGCGATTGCGGCCTTAATTTCCATACAGATCCCCTCCGAAGTAAAAATACAAAAATAATTTTAACACAAAATCCAATAAAACACAACGTTTTTCAGCATGTTTCGCCATGGCGCCACACTTTACACATGATCATAACGGGGTGTATAATACCACTATTCTTCTGATTATATTAGAGGTGATGGCTATGGACAATCCGATCAGCGTTTCTGCCGCAAAGCTGTCCGGCAACACATCCCTTGCAGGCTGTATAGAAGCACTGGCTCGCACCGGATACCATGTCACGGATTTCTGGCTGTGCAAGTATTGCACTGAACCCAATCCGCCTATGCTCCGGACAGACTGGCGTCAATGGGTCAGCGAAGCTTCAAGACTGTTTCAACAGGCAGGGATCACGGTCGGCCAAGCACATGCACACTGGAATCACCCGTACCAGATCCACGAGGACTTTACATACGATCTGCCACTGCAGGTCCACTATGACTGTATCGAAGCATCCAACATGCTCGGATGCCGTCGCCTTATCTTCCATCCGGTCCAGCGTTGGTATCGGATGACACAGGAAAGTGATCGGCAGCGTGTCCTTGATATCAATGTCGAATGGTTCCGTGCCCTGCTGCCCACTGCCGAAAAATACGATGTTGAGCTTCACATTGAAAACCTGTTTGACCACAAACATGTGCAGAAGGAAGGCGACCCCATTTTCCCTTTCAGCGAACCTGAAGACCTTCTGTATGTCGTACACAAACTCAATCACCCGCTGATGCGTATCTGTTTGGATACGGGTCACGCCAACATCAATGCGATGGATGTTCCGTCCATGATCCGCAAGTTCGGACCGTTGCTGGGCTCCCTTCATCTGAATGATAATTATGGGAAGATTGGTCCTATTTATGAAGACCTGCATCTGTTCCCCAGCTATGGGCGTTTGCCTTGGGAAGAGGTATTCTCTGCACTTGAAGAGATCGGCTACAGCGGCACACTGAACATGGAACCTGGCGGTGAGCTGGGAAGGCTCCCTCCTGCTTTACGGGAAATCCAGATGCGGGCTGCCCGTGAGATTATGGAAACCATGCGTGAAATATATGCTAACACCGATACATGACGGAGGTTCTATATGCCGGTTATTGCTTTAACACCCAGCTGGAATGCTGAAGCTCAGCGGGTAAGCGTTCCCTATACATACGTTGCTGCCGTAGTTCGGGCCGGAGGCGCTCCTTTTGTTATCCCGCCATCTGAAAACGACAGCGCTGTCTGTGCCGCTCTCGACCGAGCCGACGGATTGATTCTTACCGGTGGCGATGATGTCGATCCCTCTGTTTATGGTGAAGAAAAGCTGACCTGCTGTGGTGAGACCACGCCAGTGCGTGACCGTCTGGAACAGACGCTGATTCGTCATGCGCTCAAACGTGGCATCCCAGTTCTGGGCATCTGTCGTGGAATCCAGATTCTAAATGCAGCTCTCGGTGGCACTCTTTATCAGGATATCGCAGAGCAGTTTGGCACACAGCTGAAGCATCCGCGCTCAGATATTCCCATCGGCGATGCGCATACTGTTCGTATAGAAAAAGGGTCTCTGCTGTACAGCATTTTCAACGCTGAGGAATGTCCTGTCAACAGCCGTCATCATCAGGGGCTCAAGAGTATCGCTCCCGGAATGCGCATCAGTGCCTGGGCTCCTGACGGCCTGCCTGAAGCTATTGAAGCAGAAGACGGGCGGCCTGTACTTGGAGTGCAATGGCATCCAGAAGGTCTCATTGAGAGACTTCCGCTCCAGCTTTGTCTCTTCCGCTGGATAGTGCAAGAGGCCCAAAAATGAAGATAGCGCTTGTAGCTGATCTGCATGGCAATCTGCCCGCACTGGAAGCAGTAGACGCTGATATCCGCCGCCGCGGGGCAGACGAGATCTGGTGTTTGGGAGACCTTGCCGGAAAAGGGCCATCCTCAGCTGAGACGTTTGACTGGGCCATGCAAAACTGCAGTGTGATCCTGTGCGGGAATTGGGACGAAGGAATCGGCAAGCGTTATTTTGCCACAAACGACCAGTTCTATTATGCACAGCTTGGTGACACACGCATGCGGCAGCTGCTCGAGCTTCCTTATGAGCATCATGCCGTACTCTCAGGACGTCATCTGCGCCTGCTTCACGGAAGGCCTATCATGTCACGCCTGCTGTCCACATTTGATCCCGAAAGGGAACTGGAATGGCTATTTGCTCCGGATTTCAATGTTGTTGGATATGGCGATATCCACCATGCCGGTCTTCGCGCCTTGCATGGAAACCGCATTTTGTTCAGCGTCGGCAGTGTCGGCAACAGTATCCGTATCCCCCTTGCCCAGTATACACTGCTCGAGTGCGAGAAAGGTGAACAACCTGCCCCATTCGACCTGCAATATGTATATCTTCCTTACGATGTTGCTCGTGCTGTCCATGATGCTGAATCAGCAGAGAATATGCCTCATCGTGAAGCATATATCCAGGAAATCACGACCGGTGTCTACGGACGTGCTCCTAAAGCAGGCAGCAGCACTTAATCTGCTCATTGATTATTCAGACTCAGCAAACTAACAATTGTTGATTGTCCCATTACACATACGGCATTTACTTCAAAAAACAATCTCCACAGCACACAATTGATACTGTGGAGATATTTATTTGCTTCTGTTTACTCTGCCTTTTCGGCGGCTTTCCTATGCTTCCTGCGTGAACGCACGACAGCACGTATGACCAGCACGATTCCTGCCAATACAATCAGCCACGGCAACGCGGCAATGAAGAAGATAACAAATGCCTGCAGCATCTCACCTGCTGCTTCTAAGGAGGCCTTGACAGCATTGACAATGCGCTCTCCCAAGCTCAGTTCCTTCTGTTCGGCAGCATCTGCGTTGTTGATCTCACGCAGGGTAATGTAAACATATGAATCAGCGACTCGGCTGTCATATCCGCGCATGCGTCCAGTATAGTAGTCTATCCAGTATTGTGTATCGCTGATAGCCTCTTCCAGTTCAATCAGGTCGGAGATGTTCTTGGCTTTGGCCAGCATTTCATTCAGCCGCTGCAGCTTGGCTTCCTGAGTCTCCAGCCGGCTCTGCATGTCATAATAGTTCTCGCTTACATCCTCACTGCTCTCCGAATAATTGCTGACATTTCCAACACCTTTAGCCGCATCAAGGAACGCCTCCAGACGCTGTGACGGAATGCGCAGTGTATAGTTCGCCCTGCGCAGGGAATAAGCCGTGCCGTCCCCGGAAGTATTCAGACTCTCAATGCGCCCGCCGTACTCTTCGACCAGCATGCGGATCTCATCATAATCCTGCTCATATTGCTGAGTACGTACAGTAAAGTTCACAGTGCGGACGATTTTGGCTTCCCGTTCTACCCCGCTCGCTTCTTCGGCAGCCATCTCTTCACTCGCAAAACTGTCCGCAAGCATCATCGGGGCTTCATAGGAAGCCGATGTCCCGGCTGCCTTGCTGTTAAGATACGTACCACTTGTCACACCGTAATCAGCAGCACCGTCATTAGTATATGTTGTCCGCGCGGCTGTTTGATTTGCGGTTTTACCCGCCGTACCCCAGCCATTATTATACGAAACCGCTGTACCGACTGCTACAAAAACGAATGCAGCCGCATAAGCCAGAATCTTTTTCCACGGGAACCTGCTCATTGTCTTATTTTCCTCCTCAGCGCGTATTCTCTCGCGCCATGAAGCAGAAAATGCAGCGGGAATCTCTTCTTCCTCGTCCATACAGCGCATTTCACGCTGTATAGCAAGAAGCAATGCGCAGTCCCTGCATTCGGCGGCATGCGCTTCCATTTCACGCACCTGCTCAGGCGTCCGTTCCGCTTCTGGCGTATCAAGAAGCAAAGAAAACGTTCTGCAGTCCATCATCCTTGCCTCCCTTCATTTTCTTGGACGCGCTTTCCGCCAATTTGTTCCACATCAGTTAAATATTTTTTTAACTTTTCCCTTGCCCGGTTCAGCCGGCTTTTAACCGTACCTTCGCTTATCTCCAGAATACTGGCTATCTGGTCATAAGGAAGATCCTGGTACTCGCGCAGCACAACGATCTCGCGCTGATCATCCGGCAATGCAGCGATTGCCTCAGACAGTCTGGTCCGCAGGTCATTTCGCTCAGCCTCCCTTTCTGGCTGAGGCATACGCGTATCTGTCGGTTCAAAGCCCTCTTCACGAAGCACTTCAAGTGAAGAATCACCGCGGTGCTTGCGCAGGGCGCTCATACAGGTATTGCTGGCGATGCGGTACAGCCATGTTTTAATATCCGCTTCGCCTCTGAAGCTGTCATATGAACGGTAAGCATTTAAAAGTGCTTCCTGCGCACAGTCTTCAGCGTCCTCACGCCGTCCCATCATGCGCAGGCACAGCAGGTAGATGCCACGTTCATGCTGCATCACTGCCGCTTCAAAGCGTTCTGCTTTGCTTCTGCGGTTCAGCAGGCTCATCCCCCGCACCTCCTTCTTTTGTTCTACTTATTATACCAACCTTTAGAGTATTTTCAAATCTACTTTTGTAAATTGTCAGCACAATTGACAGCATTATGCAAAAATCGTATACTTAAGGCACTATTTTAAGGAGGGGACTCTATGCGCTTCCTGCTCACCGGCGGTGCCGGATGTATCGGTTCTCACGCCGGCGTTGCCCTGCTGAATGCAGGACATGAGGTCGTTGTACTGGACAATTATATCAACAGTTCACCTGAAGCCTTGCGCCGTGTGGAAAAAATCACCGGAAAGCATGTCACTGTATACGAAGGTGACTGCTGCAATGAAGCTGATCTGGATCGTGTACTGGATAATGAGCCTGTTGACGCAGCCGTTCACTTTGCCGGTCTCAAGGCAGTCGGTGAATCAGTTCGCATTCCTCTCGACTACTATCGCAACAATTTGGATTCGACCATCGCTCTGTGCAAGCGTCTGGCTGCACATGGTATCAAGAGGATCGTTTTCTCCAGTTCCGCTACTGTCTACGGCGACCAGCAGCCGCCCATGCGCGAGGATATGCCGCTGGGTGTCTGTTCCTGTCCCTACGCATGGACGAAATGGATGAATGAACAGATTCTGCGCGATGCCGTAGTCGCTGACCCTGAATGGTCTGTCGTCCTGCTGCGCTATTTCAATCCCGTCGGCGCACATGAAAGCGGCCTAATCGGTGAGGATCCGAGCGGCATTCCCAACAATCTCATGCCCTTCATCTGCCAGACTGCCGCGGGCATGCGAGAAAAGCTGTTCCTATTCGGCAATGACTATCCAACTCCTGACGGCACCTGCATTCGTGATTACATTCATGTGATGGATCTTGCAGAGGGACATGTCAAAGCTCTGGAATATGCTATAGAACATACCGGAGTAGAGACATTTAATCTTGGTACCGGTGAAGGCTACAGTGTTTACCAGGTCGTAAACACTTTTGAGACCGTCAACAATCTGCAACTAAATAAGGAAACTGTAGCCCGTCGTCCCGGTGATCTGCCCGTCAGTTATGCCGATGCCGCAAAGGCACAGCGCGTTCTTGGTTGGCATGCACGCCGTTCGCTCGAGGATATGTGCCGCGACGCCTGGCACTGGCAGAAACTAAATCCAAGAGGTTATCGCCAAGAAGAAGACCTGTAATAATCGACAATTTAGATCTCATAATTTTATACTAATTAATTCTGCTGGTTTAACAAGAAGAAATGTTGTCAGTCGTTAATCATTTTGTTGGGGATTTCGAACTCAAAGCTCAAGCGTGATTGCGAACATTTTTTTATTAGTTAAACAGAGCATTCGGCTCTGTTCATAAAAATGTAAGATTTTTGCTTGTAAAAATGTAAGATTTTGCCCCCCTTGAATGTTCCATGGAAGCTTGTTATAATGACTAAGGAATAACGCGTGTGCGTTACATAATCCAACAAAAATATTCACAGGAGGCACGGTTTTATGAAGAAACTTCTTGCTCTGCTTGTAGCCTTGGCTCTTTGCCTGGGCACTGTAAGCGCTCTTGCTGCCACTGATCCCGCTACGGTCGAGGACAACATCACCTCCCCCGACGGCACCTATGCTGTGGCATTCGTAACTGATATCGGTCAGCTGAAAGACAAGTCTTTCAACGAAGGTACCTGGAATGGCACAAAGACCTTCGCTTATGATAATGGCTTGGCTTACAAGTATTATCAGCCCGCCAATGGCTCTGCTGCGACCGACGACGACCGCTATGATGCCATGAAGGCTGCTGCTCAGGCAGGCGCCAAAGCTATCGTGGCCGCCGGCTGGATGCAGGGCAGTGCTCTGGAAAAGGCTGCTAAGGAATTCCCCGATGTGAAGTTCATCTTCATCGATGGCTGGGGAATGGGCCTGGATAACGTTGTTGGCGTTGCTTATAAAGAAGAGCAGTGCGGTTACTTCGCCGGCTATGCCGCTGTTATGGAAGGGTTCACCAAGCTGGGCTTCTCCGGTGGCGGTGGCGGTACCAACCCTGCCTGCGAGCGTTATGGCTACGGTTTCATTCAGGGTGCAAATGATGCTGCCGCTAAGCTGGGCAAAAACGTTGAGCTCCGTTTCACCTGGCAGTATGGTGCTAACTTTACCGCATCTCCCGAACTGCAGACCATGATGAACGGCTGGTATGAAACCGGTACCGAAATCGTGTTTGCCTGCGGTGGTTCGATCTTTGACTCCATTGCCGCTGCTGCAGCTGCTAATGATGGCTTTGTGATCGGTGTTGACGTTGACCAGTCTGGTCAGTCCGAAACCGTTATCACCTCCGCTCTGAAAGGTCTGAGCGAAGGTACCTATCAGATGCTGGCCAAGGTATTCGATGGCACATTCGAAGCCGGCTCCGTATCCCTGGGCGTTACCGAGAACGCTGTAGGTCTGCCCGTTGACAACTGGATGCTGGAGAATTTCAGTGTTGAAGATTATCAGGGCCTGGTAGATGCTCTGATTGCCGGCGAACTGACTATCGATGGCGAAGCTGCTGAATTTGACCCCAACGTAAAGGGTCCGTGGAGCAACGTAACCGTTCAGTACGAGTAATCGTAACTACTTCATGCAGGGAGGGCTGTTGCCCTTCCTGCTTTTCTTACATTAAAGCTTATAGCTGAAAGCAACAAAAAGGGGGAATATGGCATATGGATCACGCACAGGATTACGTGATCGAAATGCTGCATATCACCAAGGAGTTTCCCGGGATCATCGCTAATGATGATATCACTCTGCAGCTGCGTCGCGGTGAGATTCATGCTCTGTTGGGTGAAAACGGAGCCGGAAAATCCACGCTGATGAGCGTGCTTTTCGGCTTATATCAACCTGAAAAGGGCGAGATCCGCAAAGACGGAAAAACGGTGAAAATCAACAATCCCAACGATGCTACCGCTCTGCATATTGGTATGGTGCACCAGCACTTTAAACTAATCGAAGTATTTACAGTACTGGATAACATCATTCTTGGTGCTGAAGATACAAAGCTGGGATTTGTGCAGCGTAAAGAAGCACGAAAAAAGGTAGAGGAGATTTCTAAGCGCTATGGCCTCGCCGTTGATTTGGATGCAAAGGTAGAGGATATCACAGTAGGTATGCAGCAGCGCGTAGAGATTTTGAAAATGCTCTACCGCGACAATGAAGTGTTGATTTTTGACGAGCCCACTGCAGTACTAACGCCGCAGGAAATCGTTGAATTAATGCACATCATGAAAGGCCTAGCCAAAGAAGGCAAGTCCATCCTATTCATTTCACATAAGCTGAATGAAATCATGGAAGTATCCGACCGGGTAAGCGTGTTACGGAAGGGAAAGTATATTGGCACCGTCAATACTGCTGAAACCAGTGCACCAGAGTTGAGTCGGATGATGGTAGGTCACGACGTGCAACTTGTAGTGGACAAAACTCCTGCACAACCTGGTGAAATAGTACTAAATGTAGAAAACATGCATGTCCCCTCGCGTCTATATAAGCACGATGCTGTAAAAGGTGTAAGCTTTACTGTACGCAAGGGCGAGATTGTGTGTATCGCTGGTATCGACGGAAACGGCCAGACTGAGCTGGTGTTTGGTCTTTCCGGTTTGGAAAAGTGTTCCCAGGGAAAAATCGAATTATGCGGGGTGGATATTACCCATGCACCAATTCGCCGGCGTAGCGAGGCTGGTATCAGCCACATTCCCGAAGATCGTCACAAGCATGGTCTGGTACTGGATTTCACTTTGGAGCAAAACTTTGTTCTGCAGTCTTTCCAGGAGCCACGTTTTCAGCATATGGGCTTTATCAAATTTGGTGATATACGCAAGTATGCTGAGCGTCTGATTGAAGAATACGATGTCCGAAGTGGCCAGGGACCCGTAACCAAAGCGCGCTCAATGTCAGGCGGTAATCAGCAAAAAGCCATCGTGGCGCGCGAGATTGACCGTGATCTGCCATTGATGCTAGCAGTGCAGCCGACCCGCGGCCTTGATGTGGGTGCTATTGAAAACATTCATAAACAAATCGTAGCTCAGCGTGACGCGGGAAAAGCAGTATTATTGGTCTCATTGGAACTGGATGAAGTTATGAACCTCTCTGATCGCATTCTGGTGATGTATGAGGGTGAGATCGTTGGTGAACTCGACCCCAAGCAGACCACCGTAGAGGAACTAGGTCTGTACATGGCCGGCGCAAAGCGTCAGAACGCGAAAAAGGAGGCGCTGGCATGAATAAAGCATCATTTTTAGATAAAGAAGCCACTCGCTCGGTGTTAGCATCATTGCTAGCTATATTGATTGGCATGCTTGTGGGCAGCATCGTAATCGTAATCGTTGGTCTGACTAATCCCTCGCTGGGGATTAAAGGAGCATGGGAAGGCATCCGCCTGGTGGTGGGCGGTCTGTTTGCTACCGGCCGCAATACAGCCGGCAAGCTGACCTTTGGTTTTAACCCTACCTCCTTTGGCAATATGCTTTTCCGTGCAGTACCGCTGATTATGACCGGCCTTTCGGTGGCTCTTGGCAACAAAGTAGGTTTGTTCAACATCGGTGCATCCGGCCAATATCTTGCGGGTACTGCTGGTAGTTTATACGTAGCACTGACTTTACCAACAAGCGTTTTCCCCGCATGGTTGGTATGGCTCATTGCATTCTTGTTCGGAATGTTGTGCGGCGCACTGTGGGGTGCAATCCCTGGTTTACTAAAAGCGTTTCTGAACATCAATGAAGTACTTGCGTGCATCATGACCAACTGGATCGCCGCCAACGTAGTGACTTGGTTTTTTGATGTAAGTAACCTGAAAAACATGCTGGAAGGTACAAAGTCTGGATATGTTTATAAGACCTCAACAGTACTAAATGACGTAGTGATCGAAGGCGTTCGTTCCACTGTAGGTGCAGCCGTGCCGGAAGGTGCAACTGTTACAGCTACCCGCGGAGGCGTAGCCACCGCAAAGATGGGCCTTGACAAACTGTTTAGCGGTAGTCAGGTGAATGCTGGTATTTTGGTTGCAATTCTGATTGCTATTGTAATCTATATCCTGCTTTCCAAAACAACTCTGGGTTATCAAATGAAAGCCTGCGGTGCAAACCGTTATGCTGCACGTTATGCTGGCATCCGGGACAAGCGCAACATTGTTCTGACAATGGCCATCGCCGGCGCACTGTCTGCAGCAGGTGGAGCACTATACTTTCTGTCCGGCAATACTGAGTTCTTTTGGAACACCTATCAATCTCTGCCAGCGGAAGGATTTAACGGCATCCCCGTGGCATTACTGGCCATCAACAATCCCCTTGGTGTAATGTTCGCAGCTATGTTCATGTCTATGCTTCAGATATGTGGCCAGAAGCTGACCGAATTAACAGCATATAATGAGTATATTACCAACGTGATCATTGCTGTTATTGTTTATCTGGCAGCCTTCATGCTGGTAATCAAGACCTGGATTGCCAAGCTGCGCAAAGGAAAGGCGGTGAGCAGATAATGCCGTTTCTGATTCGTCAAACTCTGGTTTATGCGGTACCGCTTATGATTGTAGCTCTTGCGGGCGTATACGCAGAGCGCAGTGGTATCATAAATCTAGCACTAGAAGGTATCATGATCTTCGGTGCTTTCATGGGCGTACTCTTTGTACATATGGTACAGCAATGGGGTTGGTTCCAGTCAGCATATGATGCAAAAAACTATCTGGCACTGCAAGGGTTCTGCATGTTAGCAATACTGTTTTCAGCACTACTTGGCGCAGTTTTCAGTCTTTTGCTAGCCTTCGCTGCCATCAACCTGAAGGCAGACCAGACAATCGGCGGTACTGCGCTGAACCTGTTGGCTCCTGCGTTCGTATTGTTCTTCATCCGCATTATTGCTAATCAGAACACCTTGAATATGTATACCGGTGACTCAGCCAGTTGGTTCATGCTGAAAAAGGCCATGTTTGGCTATGGACGTACTGAAAAGATGGGATTCCTAGGCAGTACGTTTGTTGACAAAGTATATGTAGCTACATATATCTGCATCATAGTGTTCATTATCATGGCTATTATTCTCTACAAAACACGGTTCGGAATGCGTCTGCGCTCCTGCGGTGAGAATCCTCAAGCTTCAGCTTCGCTGGGCATTAACGTAATCAAAATGCGCTACGCCGGCACCGTTATTTCAGGTGCACTAGCAGGTATGGGTGGCTTTGTATACGTCCTCACCACTGCAAACTGCTCTGCCAACGGTGAAGTAGCAGGATTCGGCTTTCTGGCCTTGGCTGTAATGATTTTCGGCAACTGGAAACCAGGCAATATCTGCGGTGCAGCTTTCCTGTTCGGTCTTTTCAAGTGTATTGCTGCCTCTTATTCTACATTGGATATTAATGGAGACGGTATATATGCTCTTAAGAATCTGAACATCAATACCAACATCTATCGTATGCTACCCTATGTGATCACCTTGGTTGTGCTATCTTTTACCTCCAAGAGTTCCCGCGCGCCGAAGGCCGAAGGTATCCCATACGACCAAGGCAGCAGATAACCTTTTCTGCTTATTTAAAGAAGCGGCTCTCCAATCTAATCTGTGATTGGAAAGCCGCTTTTCCTTATTCAATTAGCGTGCCAAATGTTTCATATTCTGCTGAAGATATGCTTCTATGGACTGCATTTCTTCCACTTCCGGATACAAACTCATAAAGCGGAAACTGCCAGGTCGATACAGATCAATACGTCCTGCATGCCGTCGGATCTCGCAACGGCTGACATCGTTCCACAGCAGATGCTGTTCATCCACGAGCATACGCAGATTCCCGTCCGGCGCCTGTGACAGATTATAGCGATCAAACGCAACAAAGCGTGTCAGACATTTGATCCTGGTCGGTGAGATCCACACCTGTAAGTGTGCACCGCGACTATCCAGGACGAAATGCAATTCTTCCTGTCCTCTCAGGCCCAGTACCAGCAAAATGGCAGCAGCACAGACTGCAAACAGAATCAATGACCATGGTAGAAGCCCGCTGGCCGAAATGATCATCATCGCGTTCTTCTTATCGGGTGAAACAATCAGTTCACCGAGAAAGATCGCCAGCAGCAGTCCGATTACTGATAGAGCTAGCAGTTTTAATGCTCCGAGCAGTGTTGGTGTATCGCCAAGCGGGGTACGGATATGACACCACTTGAAGCGCTCATTCTGACGAAGTGAGGCAATCTGCATTCCGCAATGCTCACAAATAGGCGACACGCTGTCCTGCTTGCATTTCTTGCAATAGTATACATGCACTGTCCCCCACCCCTTTCATGTGATCATTACGGAAATAACGCAAACAGCAAACAAACTGGATTTGGATTACAACAGGCTCTTCAAGTTTGGAATCTTCTTAATCGAGTGGTACAACAGAATTCCAAGGATTCCGCATGCAATGACTTCACCGGCGCCGACAGTCAATGCCAAATACCACCAGGCATCTTCTACGCCATATACCTTCTGAAGTACAAAAGGTACAATTATCGCGTTTGCTACCACGGGAGGAATCCAAGCAAAATAAGGCTTGTTTTTCAGCAGCCGTGTTCCAACAGCACCAAGCAATGTAGCCAAAGACCCGAATACAACGTCCCAGGGTGCGCAGCCTGTCAGCAAATTTGCAAGAACGCATCCAACGGTAAGCCCAGGTACTGCAGTTGAGGTAAATACAGGAAGAATCGTCAGTGCTTCGGACAACCGCACCTGAATCGCTCCGCTGGCCAGTCCGAACGCAGCAGCAATATAAGTCAGTGCCACATATAAGGCGGCGATTACGCCGCCTACTGCCAGTTTCCTGGCATCATTTTGTTTCATTCTAGAGGTACGCTCCTTAGTTTTGTTTTAGGTGAGGATGGTTTCGAACTCACCGTTATCTTACCAGCCGCGGCAAGGGGAGCCGCTGCAGCTTGATATTTTTACTTAAGATGCCAGATCTTATCGTTATATTCGCGGATCGTACGGTCAGAGGCAAATACGCCCGACTTTGCCGTATTGATGATTGCCATCCGCAGCCATTTTTCGCGATCCTGATAGTCAGCATCCACACGGCGCTGCGCCATAGAATAGCTGCCGAAGTCCTTGAGCACGAAATATCTGTCATCAAACAACAGGTCATGATATAGCGCCTGCAACGCTGTAGGTGCATCCGGCATCACCGTACCGTCGATCATCTGTGTCAACGCACGACGCACCTCCGCATTGTGTTCAAAGATCGTCATGGGGTTATACCCCCCGGCAATCTCCAAAGCAGCAGCAGTATCTGCACGCATGCCGAAGATGTAGATATTGTCCATTCCGACCTGTTCACTGATTTCGACGTTAGCGCCATCCATGGTGCCAATCGTCACCGCGCCGTTCATCATGAACTTCATATTGCCGGTACCGCTTGCTTCCTTGCCAGCAGTAGACAACTGTTCGGAAAGTTCAGAAGCAGGCATGATAGCCTCAGCAGCAGATACATCATAATTCTCCACAAAGATGATACGCAGCATCTTGCGTGCCCGCGGTGAGCGGTCAATCAGCTTTGACAGAGCAAGAATATAGCGGATAATCAGCTTTGCTTTGTAATATCCAGGGCTTGCCTTCGCCGCAAAGATGAATACACGTGGTGTCATGGTGAAGTTTGGATCGTCCATGATTCTGTTATACAGCACATGAATATGCAAGGCATTCAACAGCTGGCGCTTATACTCATGCAGACGCTTGCACTGTGCATCAAACATGAAGTCTTCCTCAGCCTGCATGTTCTGACGCTGCTCAAGCAAATGATTAAACTGGTGCTTGTTGAACTGCTTTACCTGCTGGAATTTTTCGCGGAACGCAGCATCGTCCGCAAAAGGAGTCAGCTCCTCAAGACGTTCCGGTTCCTTATACCACTTATCGCCGATTGCGTCAGTAATCAGGGAACTCAGCCTTGTGTTGCAGGCCATCAACCAGCGGCGATGCGTGATACCGTTTGTAATATAGGTGAACTTATCCGGCATCAGGGTATAATAGTCATGGAAGGTCACATTCTTCAGAATATCACCATGAAGTTTACTTACACCATTAACGGCATAGCACATAGCAACGCACAGATTTGCCATATGCACTTGTCCGTAGGCAAGAATAGCCATATGGGCAATTTTATCCCAGTCGCCGGGGAATGCATTCCAGAGGCGTTCGCACAGACGACGGTTCATTTCTTCTAGAATCATATAAATGCGCGGCAGCTGTTCCTTGACCATCTGTTCAGGCCATTTTTCCAGTGCTTCGCTCATGACTGTATGATTCGTATACGCCACTGTACGGCAAACGATCGATTGCGCTTCTTCCCAGCCCAATCCTTCTTCGTCCATCAGAATGCGCATCAGTTCCGGAATCGCAAGACCAGGATGTGTATCATTGATCTGTACTGCAATCTTATCCGGCAACAACTGGAAGCGCGTCCCGAAGCGGCGTTTGAAGTCCTTGATGGCGTATTGCAGTGTGGCACTTGTGAAAAAGTAATGCTGGGTCAGGCGCAGTCGCTTACCTTCTGCATGGTTGTCTTCCGGGTATAGGACCTTGCTGATAATGGCAGCCAGGTCCTGTTCAAGAGCTTTCCCGTAATCGCCGCTGGAAAAAGCGTTCAGATCCAGCTCACGCGGGCTGCGGGCACGCCACATGCGCAACGTATTAACTGTATCACAGTCATATCCTGCTATCGGCATGTCATAAGGTACAGCCAGAACGGTATGTGAGTCACGCAGATAGAAGCTCATGCGGCCATTTTCCTCTACCGTTTCCACCCGGCCTCCAAAATGAACCTCCATCGTGTCATCCGGAGCAACAACTTCCCAGACATTGCCATTCTCGAGCCAGTTATCAGGCATCTCAGCCTGCTGACCGTCAATAATGCGCTGGCGGAATAGGCCGTATTCATAACGGATCGTGCAGCCCATAGCCGGCATTTCAAGAGAAGCAAGGCTATCCATGAAACAGGCTGCAAGGCGTCCAAGGCCGCCATTACCCAGTCCGGGTTCCGGCTCTTCACGGATAATATGACGCCAGTTGATGCCCAGTTCGTTCAGTGCAGCACGTACATTATCCATGCTGCAGAGATTCACGGCATTACAGTGTAAGCTGCGTCCCGTAAGGAATTCCACAGACAGATAATAGAGACGTTTGCCCATATATGTCTTATCACGTTCGCGGGCTGCAACCCACTTCTGCATGATCTGGTCACGGATGGTTGAAGCCACCGCCTGATAGATCTGCTGTTCAGTCGCATCTTCCAGCGTACGTCCATTATAACGTTGAATTTTACCAACAATAGACCGTTTAATCGATTCTTTGTCAAATACAGTCGTCGGCATGCGTTCCCTCCAAAAAAGAAATGTGCAACAGAAGAATTATATCACAACCATCAGAAAATTACAACTTATTTCCACCATGGCATCAGGAGATGCATGCTCAATCCTTTACTCATAAGCCCCATCTGCATCTGTACAAGCCACAGCACCGCAAGGTGTGCCGGATATACAGAATATGCCAGTACTTTAGGAAACGCCGTACGCTCACGGCGCGGCCATAGGATCAATGGCAGAGAAAGAATCGCCATTGCCTGTATACGCAAGAATGGCTTAAATAGATCAAGCTTGAATATAGACAGGCTTGCTAGTTCAATTCCAAACAGCCTCTGCACAGTATAAGTATTGCTCCCCCAGAACATGCAGTAGGGAATCATTACAGCCAGAATAGTACCCTTGCTTTTTCTCGCCAGATACATCAGCATAACAAGCAGTACGCCTCGCCAGCCATAATCCATTGATACAAAACACGGAATCAGTAGGACGAATAAAGGTGCCCATACACGGCTTCCATAACGATTGGTACGGATACCAAGAATGCCGAGATATCCAAGAAACAGAGTCGCAAATACATTCCATTGCGACCACGAGTGACTCAGTCCAAGCATAAAGAAGGGTTGTGCGATCAATCCTACCAACAGCAGACGCAGCGCATAGCGCACTGGATTGCTCGTATAAGATGCTCCTACTGCCATGCACCAGATATATAGTGGAAAAGCAATACGGCCAATCACGCGCAGCTCTCCGATTTGAGGAAATATTCTGGCACCAACATGATCTATGATCATACAGACCATTGCTATTATTTTCAGCAAGCCTGTATCTTGGTTTCCAGCAATTTCTTCTCTCTTCATTCCATTCACATCCTCCATGAATAGTATAGCATGCTTTTCGTGCTCAGCATACAAAAAAGAGGGGTTTTAGGTAAAAAAAGCAGAAGAAAGCTGCATCTTTTTACCCTCTTTTTCTTGACACGCTACGAAATAATGCTATAATGAAATCAACAAAAACTGAGTGAGGTGCATTATTATGGGCTATTTCGTATTCAAAAAGACCAATACCGGTGTCAAATTTGACTTGGTTGCAGGCAATCACGAAGTCATCGCCACGAGCGAAGTTTACAAATCTGATGCTTCCTGCAAAAAGGGCATTGCCAGCGTACGTCGCAATGCACCCATCGCCAATGTGGAAGATAAGACCGTAGAACCCGTTGTGACAGCCCGTTGCCCCAAGTTTGAGATCTATTTGGATAAGGGCGGTGAATACCGTTTCCGTCTCAAGGCCACCAACGGTCAGATCATTGCCGTTTCTGAAGGCTATACCGCAAAGCCCGGATGCCTGAATGGCATTGAAAGTGTTCGCAAGAACGCGGCTGATGCAGATATCAAAGTAAAGGAATAAGTATCATTACCTAAAACAAGCGCCGCTTTCGCGGCGCTTTTTAATTACCTGTTATCAGATATCGTTGTTTCTCGAATAGTTAGGCGCTTCACGCGTGATGGAAATATCATGTGGATGGCTCTCCTGCAGGCCAGCATTGGTAATGCGGATGAACTCTCCGTCTCTGCGCAGATCATCAATAGTACGTGTCCCGCAATAACCCATGCTTGCCCGTAAGCCACCGGTCATCTGGAAGATCGTATCCGCCAGAGCACCTTTGAAAGGCACACGTCCTTCGACGCCTTCCGGCACCAGTTTCTTGGCATCTTCCTGGAAATAGCGGTCACGGCTGCCCTGTGCCTGTTCCATGGCACCCATAGAGCCCATGCCGCGGTATACCTTGAACGAACGTCCCTGATACAGTTCCATAGCACCCGGGCTTTCTTCGGTACCGGCCAGTACGCCGCCCAGCATGACTGCCGAAGCACCAGCTGCAATCGCTTTGGCGATATCGCCGGAATACTTGATACCGCCGTCGGCAATCACGCGGATGCCATGCTTATCTGCTTCATTAGCACAGTCGGCCACAGCAGTAATCTGTGGCACACCGATACCAGCTACAACACGGGTAGTGCAAATCGATCCGGGGCCAATACCTACCTTGACGCAATCCACGCCTGCAGCAATCAGATCGTGCGTTGCAGCTGCAGTCGCAACGTTTCCGGCAAACAGCTGGATATCCGGGAATTCACGGCGGATCTCCTCGACCATGCGCAGAACGCCCATGCTGTGTCCATGAGCGGTATCAATGGAAATAATATCAGCTTTCGCATCTATCAGCGCGCGGATGCGAGCCATCGTATCGCGGCTTACACCGACTGCTGCAGCGCATAGCAGACGACCATTCTCATCGCGAGCACTGTTTGGATATTTGGTGGCTTTTTCAATATCCTTGATTGTGATAAGGCCACACAGTTTATACTCTTCATCTACGATCGGAAGTTTTTCGATGCGGTGCTTTGCAAGGATGCTTTTTGCTTCCTCAAGCGTTGTACCAACTGGCGCGGTTATCAGGTTCTCACGAGTCATCACTTCACCAATCTGACGGTTGTCATCCGTTTCAAAGCGAAGATCACGATTAGTTAGTATGCCGACCAGCTTTCCCCCTTCGGTGATAGGAACACCACTGATACGGTACTTGCTCATCATGCGTTTTGCATCTGCTACCAGATGAGTAGGCGAAAGATAGAAAGGATCGGTAATAACACCGTGCTCACTGCGCTTTACCTTATCAACCTGTGCAGCTTGCTCGGCAATTGTCATATTCTTATGGATCACGCCAACCCCACCTTCGCGGGCGATCGCAATGGCCATCTTCGAATCCGTTACCGTATCCATGGCAGCGGAGAGGATCGGAATATTCAAGCGAATCTTCTTAGTCAACTGCACAGTTAAATCAGCATCTTTGGGCAGCACAGAGCTTGCATGCGGGATCAGCAAAACATCGTCAAACGTCAATCCTTCGCGTATTTTCTCCTGCAGCATCATTCCATCCTCCTCGCCATTTTTTCCAATTTTAGGCGAAGCAAATGCCGCTGTCAATAGCATCGTCAAAAAAATGTTTAAATTTTGTATTTTTCTATTCCGCTAATCACTGTATGCTAACACTGCAATCGCTGTCTCTACCCAGCATGCAATTGTCATATAGATGGATATATGCTATAATAATTTGAATAAACAACGCACGGGGGCACCATGGCAGAAATTATCGTTTCGGGCATCGAAAAATCATTTGAGCAGGATCGCGTTGTACTGGATAACGTCTCCTTTCAGGTAGAGGCGGGCGAACGCGTAGGCCTGCTGGGCCCTAACGGCGCTGGGAAAACGACCCTTCTGCGTATTATGACAGGTGAGCTCTCCGCGGACAAAGGCTTTATCGCCATACCACAGGGACGGCGTGTCGGGTATATCTCTCAGTTGGCCGAAGTCCCTGAAGGCGCAATTGTCGAAGATGTTCTGCGTATGGCGTTTTCAGAGATCGCGCAGCTTTCACGTGAGCTGGAAACCATACACAAGCGCATGGATGCTGGTGAACAGGACGTAGCCCTGCTGCGCCGGTATGATGATCTTACAAACCGTTTCGACCTGATGGGCGGATACGATTATGAAACACGCTTAAGCAAGGTTGCTAACGGTCTCCATATCTCTCCTGAGCAGCGCAGGCAACCATTCTCTTCCTTGTCTGGCGGAGAACAGACTCGCATACGGCTGGCCGTGATGATCCTGCGGGAAACCGATATTCTGCTTCTGGATGAACCTACAAACCATCTGGACATGGATTCCATCGAGTGGCTGGAAAAATATATCAGCCACTACAAAGGAACCGTACTTGCCGTATCGCATGACCGTTATTTTCTCGATCGTACTGTGACCCGTATCGTTGAGCTTGATCACGGCGGGGTGGAATTCTACAGCGGCAACTACAGTTTCTATGTTCAGGAAAAAGAAGCTCGCTATAAGCTTCAACTCAAGCAATATGAAAAAGAACAGGCAAAGATCGCCCAGCTCCAGCATACGGTCAGCCGCATGCACACGTGGGCACAGGCCTATGACAATCCCGCACTGCACAAACGCGCCCAGGCTATGGAACGGCGCATCGAATGGCTCCGTCAAACAGAAAAGCCCACCCGTGAGGAGCGTCTTGCACTTGGTTTTTCTACTGTCCCCTTCCGCGCAGACTATGCGCTGCGTATTCGTGATTTAAGCAAATCTTATGGTAGCCGTACGCTGTTCAGTAATGTAACAGAGACCATCCGTGGCGGTGGAGAACGTGTTGCGTTACTCGGTGCAAACGGTGCTGGTAAAACTACCATGTTGCGTATCCTGCTGGGTGAAGAAGTCCCAGATGCAGGATCTGTCCAGTTTGGCCCCTCTGTCCGTGCCGCCTATCTCCCTCAGCAAATCATATTTGAGCACCCTGAACGCACATTATATGACACCCTTCTGTATGAACTCAATTGTGAGCCACAACAGGCTCGCGACCGCCTGGGTGCCTACCGCTTCCGTGGTGAAGACCAGTTCAAACGGGTTGAACAGCTTTCTGGCGGCGAACGTGCCCGACTCAAGCTCTGTCTGCTGATGAACAGCGCTGTAAATATGCTGATTTTGGACGAACCAACCAACCATCTTGACCTCGATTCACGCGAATGGATTGAATCGGCAGTTGATCAGTTTGAAGGAACATTGCTCATCGTTTCTCATGACCGATATTTTGTCAAGCGTTTTGCCACGCGCATCTGGGAACTGAATGATGGCACGCTACGCTGTTATGAATGTGGTTATGAAAAGTACCGTTTCATCCGTGAACGGGAAGAAGAAGCACGGCAGCAACAGTTTGAACAGGAAAAGGCAGCCCGGCACGCGACTGAAAAGGCTGAAAAGGCTGAACGCGCTGCCCAGCGGCCCAGCGGCCGCCGCGACGTGCGTATCGAGCGCCGGATGGGAGTTATTGAACGCGAAATTGCAAAGCTTGAGCAACAAGTGGAAGCTCTGGATGCACAGACAGCCGAGTTTGCCAGCGATTATATTCGTCTTGGTGAACTGGAATCAGAAAAAGCTGAGTTAACCGAACGCATTGATGCGCTGTATACCGAATGGGCACAGCTAGATGGGCAGTAAAAGCACTGCCGCACGGAAGGAATTTTCTATGAAAAACAAACTTTGGATATTAATTCTCACAATCACGGTGCTGTGCATTATATGCATTTACGCCAGTGCCGAAGTCAGGATCAATGAAGTAATGGCCAGTAATGCCGTATTCATTGATGGCAGGCATGATGACTGGGTTGAACTGTACAATGACAGTGATACCCAGGTATCACTCAAGGGGTGGTATCTGAGTGACGATCCCTATAATCCAACTCGCTGGGCTTTTCCAGACAACGCGAAAATCGCAAAAGGTGGATATCTGATCGTATACTGTGCCGGTGATCCCGTAACAGATGGTCAGAAAAACGCCTTGTATACCAATTTCAAGCTTTCTTCCAGTGGCGATACGATTTGCCTCACCGATCAGGAAGGGAACACAACCCAAGTAACATTTGGTGCTCAGTACGGTAACGTTTCATCAGGTGTGCCTGCGGATGGAAACGGATGGCATTTCTTTGAGACTTCTACCCCGGGTAAAGCTAATAACAGCTTATATTTCGATGACCGTGCGGAAGAGCCCGTTATTCTGACTGAACCCGGTTTCTATTCCAATACGGTCACAGTTACTATGAGTTGTGCAGAAGGACTGGAGATCCGCTATACAACAGACTGCAGTACACCTACCCGTGAGTCTCCTCTGTTTGAAGGTGCTATCACGCTGACAAAAACTACTGTTGTACGTGCCCGTGCGTTTTCAGAATCATTGCTTGGATCGACTGTAACTGGTAGTACATACTGGATCAATGATCCCACGCCTATCCCCGTATCTGTTGTTTCTATTTACACAGACAATGATTATTTCTTCAGCAATAAATCCGGCATCCTGGTAAAAGGCAGCGGCAAGATTGCAAACTATAACCAGAACTGGGAATATCCTTGCCAGATCGAATATTTTGATGAGAACGGCGTAAGGCAGCTGGTTCAGATGGCTACGACCCGTGTTGCAGGTCATTCATCCCGTTCTCAAAAGCAGAAGTCACTTTCCGTGTTCGCCCGCAGCGCGCTGGGCAGCGATACCTTTAACTGTGATTTCTTTGAAAACCGTGATTATGAAGGTTACTCAGCCATTCAGCTGCGAATGACCAATTCGGATAACCACAGTTGCCGCATGCGCGATGCCGTTCTCAGCGAAATGAGCGAAGGACTTGGCCTTTATTATCAGGCAGGGCGTCCCATCATTCTGTATATCAACGGCAAGTATTACGGTCATTATAATCTGCGCGAAAAAGCCAACAAGGATTCGCTGGCCCAATGGGAAGGCATTACTGACGAGAAAATCATAAAGAGCATTGATATTCTCGAAGGTAGTGGAATAAATAAAACGCAGGTGCTTAAGGGCAGTAATGAGGATTGGGTAGAACTGATTAATTTCTGCCGTACACATAAGCTGAATACCGAAGAGAACCTGCAGTATGTGCTCGATCGTGTTGATGTGGACAGCCTGTATAATTACGCGATCTTCAGCATGATGATCAACAATTACGACGCAGGAAATGTCCGCTATTACAGATTCCCTGGCGGAAAATGGAAATTCATGCTTCATGATATCGAAGCCGGTGCAATGAATGGAGACGAGACCAAGACTGTTAAGCTGATCCTTCGCAACCGCACATCGAATGTCGGTCAGTATCCGCATACCATTCTTGCAGCTCTCTTGGAGCTTCCGGAATACAAAGACTTGTTCCTTCGCCGGACAGCAGAAATCGTTGAAAGCAATTTTCTCTATTCCACACAAGTAAGACCAATCTACCAGAAATGGTATGATACACTCTCTGCGTTAATGCCAAGGCAAATCAAGACATTTCCTTTCAGCAACTTCTCCGTTTCCATCTGGCGCACCAATGTAAACGCCTCCATGACCCGCGCACGTACTTATCCTAAGAAAGTCATTAATGCCATTTGCTCCAAACTGGGTGTGAGTAATACAGCCAAGCAGGAGTACTTTGGGCATGCGCTAGAACTCCTGGCTGTTTATAACGCCAAACCGTAATGAGGAATAAGCATGAAAAACGAAACTCCTATTCTAGCCTTGATGTATGATTTCGATCATACACTCTCCCCACGCGATATGCAGGAGTATGCATTTATTCCCGAGCTTGGTATGGAAAGCAAAGATTTCTGGGATCTGTGCCAGCATACGGGAAAAAAGCATCGTATGGATCCTATCCTTGCATACATGTATGTAATGATCATGGAAGCGCAACGCCGCAAAATGCCCCTGAGCCGTGAAACTTTCCGTCAGCAGGGTGCTGAGGTTGCGCTTTTTCAGGGTATTAATGACTGGTTTTCACGTGTCAATGCCTATGGTGCAAAACTCGGTTTTCGAGTCGAACATTATGTACTCTCATCCGGGCTGAAGGAAATCATAGAAGGTACACCCATCGCAAATCAATTCAAAATGATCTATGCGGCTGAATTCGTGTACAATGAAGAAACCGGTGCCCCGGAATGGCCGGCAATGGCAGTCAATTACACCAACAAAACGCAGTATATATATCGCATAAACAAAGGTATTCTTGACGTAACGGAAAATGATCGGCTCAATGAACATACCCCACATGATATGCGCCGTGTTCCCTTCACTAACATGATCTATATCGGTGACGGAACAACTGATGTGCCCTGTATGAAGCTCGTGGGATCGCGTGGTGGACATTCCATTGCTGTTTACAGCGGTCCTCGCAATGCTACTGTCAATGATATGCTGATTCACGGGCGAGTACACTTTGTTGCTCCTACCGATTATCGTGCTGACAGTGAAATGGAGAATATCGTTTTCGGCATTTTTGACAGTGTAGCCGCAGAAAGCCGCAATATCGCCCTTTCACGGCGCCAGCTGGATGAGGCTTACCGTATGCTGGGAACAAGCCCCATACAGCAAGATGACTGAATGAGAAGCAAAGCTTAATCAGGAGGCGCTTATGGCCGGTCAACTGTGGGTTCGCATCATCAAAAAGAACAAGATCATAGAAAGCCGCACAGCGCCCTGCACTTATGAAACGTGGCAGGAGGCACTGGACGAGATCTGCCATGCGCTTGATGTCAGCCGCCCGGTGATCATCCCCCGTCATGAACGTGACTGGGAAAATTTCGGCCTGACTACTTTTCTGCCCGAACATTTTGTAGAATCTGTTTATTTCGATAAAATGGAACTGCAGTATATCGATCCGGACCGCAAAAAGCAAAAGAGTCTGTATTCAGATCTCTAATATCTAGGCAAAACTATACCTGTTTTATTATCCATTCACACAAAGTAACATAATCCACATATCAGAAAGTTCAAACAGATCGAAGTAAATTGTTTAATATTTCAATTAATAAATGAAGTGCAGAACATGCAATACTTTGGTCAAGAAAGAAGGTGATCTATAATGTTTAAAGGACTGCTATTCTTTGCGAAATTCTGTTGGAAATCTAGCAAACGGTATATTATGATGCTCTTTGGTGGCAATTTGCTGTCTGCAATTCAATCTTTAGGAAATATAATTTTGCCTAAGTTTCTTTTCGATGAATTGATTGGAAAATGCCGTCTTAATTCATTGCTTATATGGGTAGGAATCATTGTTGTATTCAATCTACTCTGTTCTTTCTTCTCGGATTGGATGAAAAATGTAAGCTTTGCATGTCGTATTGCTGTTAATAATGCTTTTAACGAAGAAATTGCTGAAAAGCTTAGCTATGCTCCATACAAAAGAATTGAATCGGCTGACTATTTAGATCTTAAACAGAAAGCAGAGCACTTTATTTATGGGAATATGCATGGTTTTGGATATGTGCTCGATTCAGCTGCAATTATTATATGCAGATGCATATCTTTTATTGGCATTGCAGCAATAATTCTGTCCCTCAGCCCTTTGGTCTTAATCTGTTTTGTCTTTCTAGTTCTTTTATGTTCAGCAGCAGAAGACTGGTCAGAAAAAAAGTGTAATAAGTTATATTTAGCATTATCTAGTGTTGAAAGGCGAGAAAACTATTTGACAAATATGTTTACTTCGCCCACATATGCTAAAGAAATCAGAATTGGTAATTTAGCTCCATGGTTACTTCAAAAGGAAAAAAAGCATCATAAAGAGATGCTGTCCACATATATTACATCGTCGAACTACAGAACTATTGCGTCTGCGGTGCGAAGCAGTACATCCGCTTTGCAACAAATAGTTTCATATACTTACCTTCTTCATTTGGTATTAAATGGCAGCATTGGCATCGGTAGCTTTACGATGTATACTTCTGCAGTTGCATCTTTTACACATTCAATGCGCGATGTTATGAAACGAATCATTGATATTAGACAATTTAAACCATATTATGATGCTGCAAGTACATTCCTAGATATTGGTGACGATGTTAGGAACATCGGAAAAGAAGCCATTCCAAATACAAATGAATATACGATTTCTGTAAACGATATATGTTTTCATTATCCAGGCCAAGAAACAATGGTAATCAACCATGTAAGTTTTGTTTGGCATGCCGGTGAAAGGCTCTCCCTTGTGGGAGAAAACGGTTCGGGAAAAACCACAATTGTGAAATTGCTTACCAGAATGTATGCGCCTACTTCCGGTACAATTACTTTAAATGGTGTGGATATTCAAACAATAGCATATGAAGAATACGTGAAACTGTTCTCAACAGTATTTCAGGATTTCGCTTTATTTGCCTTCTCTCTTCGCGATAATATTGTAGCTGGTCAAGAGTATGATGAAGAAAAGATGCGGCAGGCAATCACTAAGAGTGGAATTGAATTCTTTGTAGAGAAAATGCCAAACGGGCTTGACACATCGATACATAAGCAATTTGATAATTATGGTTTCGAGCCATCAGGCGGACAGGCGCAGCAAATTGCTTTAGCACGTGCATTATATAAAGATGCACCAATTATTATTTTGGATGAACCATCCTCAGCTCTCGATCCAAAGGTAGAAGTGAATATGTATACTAGCTTTGATAAAATGATTGGTAAAAAAAGCGCTTTATATATTTCTCATCGTTTGGCAAGTTGTTTGTTTTGTGATCGCATTCTTATGCTGGAAAAAGGAAGTATAGCGGAAAGCGGGACACATAATGAGCTAATGCATCTAAACGGAAAGTACAGCGCACTATTTGAGATGCAAGCGAATCTGTATACACAGAACAGAAAAGAAAGCATATAAAAATGCTGTCTGTATAGGTGACATTTATTATGTTGAAGTATTGCAATTATCCTGGAGCCTTAATCGACTCCTTTCCGGAATAGTAAAAAGCTGATATCAGTCTCTAACCCTAATCACAGCATATCCCCTAGCCTTGGAGACATAGAATTCGCCGCTGGTGTTCATCAACAGAAGAATGCCAGCGGCGTTCTGTCATGAAAACATGACGTCATACTATATACTACTGAAGCATCATAAAAAGCACAAGGCAGAGCATAAACAGGATATCAATAACTAACTGTTTTATTGGAAGTATTCAGCCATTTCCTGGTTTGTTAATCCAAAGAATTCCTGCGTATGAAGATAAACATTCCAAGGTCTTTTAACCATCGTGCCATTTCTCATTCTGTCAATTCTCTGTTTCCAATAGTCCCACGCTTTCTCCGGATCGGATGGAGCGTCTAAAACAATGGTTCCATCATTGTAAGGAGCCCAACGTTCCAAATGCGCCTTCATACCCGGTTCAATCCATGCCACACATGCATCCAATTCATTCTGCATGACTTCCGTGGTCAATGCCTTATACAGTTTCCCCAGTTTGGTCAGGAACAGCTTTCTATATTGATCAACTTCAAGTATCTTTCTAAAGATAATGTTGTCTGTTTTTTCATTTTTCAGATAGTTTGATACAGCATTATAGTCTGATAGGAACAAGCCATAGTCCAGATTTTGAATCAGGCATTTCCATTTCCCGCCCGGCACCTTATAAAACCTGCCCGTTCCATAATCAGAATTCCCAAAGTATATTTCGACAGCAAGCCAGTCAAGAAAACTATCGATATCAATTTCCTGCTCCAAATATGTCAGATCATCCGTGTTTTCTGCCGGAATGCTGTTTTTTATTTTTGTTTGCATTGTTTTAAATTCAGAAGCATTGCCCTGCTCCGCAAAGCCACTGATCTGCAGGATCGTAATACTGTCCGCTATATCATCGGAAATCTGTTCGTACCGGCATATCGTATGGGCATCTAAACTCTCCCGTATATTATAGATTCCCCAGTATTCGCCATTCAGGTAAACTTCAGCCGGTCTCCATGCCAGGGTCAGCAGATTTGTATCCGTATATTTCTCAATCAGGCGTTGCTGTACTCCGTCCGCCACCCGTGTATACAGGCAATCACCCCCTGAATTTCGAAGAAGAAGTGATGGGTAAGAATCAGTTGAACGATCATCAAAGATCCGATAATCGAAAGCACCGTCCAGAGCATCAATCTGAAAACTTTTCTGAGGCATATCCACAGAGAAATAGTCCCCTCCTAATCTCAGACTGATCTTGTCTTTAAACAGTACAGCACCTAAGTCGCTTTGATAAATCATTTCACCTTCAGCACTGGTACCATTGTTGTAGGCATTACGGTATACAGCGTTTTTAAAAGGAACTGACCCAGGTATTTTTTCTATCTTTTCCCCCTCAGTTAAAATCCCCGTCTCTTCATTCCACAGAGCATCTTGGTCAGCGTAAATGTCTATCCGATCCAACGGTTGATTATGTTCATTCTGTTTGTTTTGAACAGCAGCTGCTGCCAGAAAAGGTTCAGGCGTTGAATTGTTTTTATCCGGTTGAGATACAACATCAAGCAATCTGAACTGGTTCAAATATACATTTTGATAAACTGCCCAGATTTCTACTACGAGAATCATTACAGTACAGAAGATCAGAGAGGGTTTCAGCCAATGAAAACCAGGCCGATTTACAGAAGCGCCACTCGACAAACCAATCGTAACGCCATCAGCACTGTGACTTGCAGTCATCAAAGGCAAAATCTCCTTTTCTGTCTTTTTCAGTATTTCATTTTCCTGAGAAGGAGATTTATCCAGCCACACCAGGCTATCTAGAACCGCACTATGAATGATTTCCTGTGTTTTGTGCTCATTCATTGTAATCTTCACTCCCTTCCAATTCATTTTTCAGAATTATGCATGCTTTTCTGCATCTCCTCGATACCGCTGAAGGTGTTATTCCCAGAATTTCTGCCGTCTCTGCGATATCATAACCCTGTACATACCGTAGAGTCACAGCTTCCATATACTTTTGCGGCAAATTCATGATAGCTGTTGTCAGTACGATTTTTGTTTCATCCGGTTGTTCTGCTACAACCCGCAGGTCTTCTGGTTGAGTATACCTGTTGATGTGAACAGCCCACGAGGATCGAAGAAAATCCCGGCAGATATTCACAGCGATTTTTGTTAGCCAGTATTTTTCTTTTGATACATCTTTTAAGCTGTCGAAATGTATATAGGCTTTCAAGAATGTCTCCTGCGTGGCATCTTTAGCTTGTTCGACATCACGCAAATAGAGATAGCAGATTCTTAGAATATCCTTCTCGTAACGACGAATTAAGAAAGTAAGTCTTTCCCGATTCTCAGAATCCGGGCCCTGGATTCCCATCACAGACTTCACCTCCCTATTTATATAGACGGAAGAAAATACGAAAATTTGACTTGAAACAAAAAAGAAACGGTTCAGCATTTGCCGCGCACCCAACCAAACCTCGATATGTCTTCGTTATCCAATCCTATCAATGACCAAAAATAAAAATGTTCGGGGGGACATGCATATCCCCCTGAGTAATCTAAACTTTACTTACTGCATATTTAGTCCTTAAGCGGCAGATCACTATACAGGCCCTGCCAGATTCCATGGGACTCCTTTAGCGTTTTCGCGTCTGCATCAAGCCGAATTGCCTGAAGCAGTCGTTTTCCCACCCACTCCGGTTTCACAGAAAAGATGCGGATGGACTTCAGAGAGTGCTTCTGGCTGGAAAACAGCACGTGATTCAACGTGAAGAGCGCCTACAGGTAAGCATCCAGTACCTCCTTCAGAGCAGCATGGTAGAGCAATACTTCCCCGAGTATCACAGCGCGTTCGAAATTTTCGTTCCCGCGCAGCACAGCGCCGCATTCGTTCGGGATTCTCTGCCGTAACGGTTCCGGATAATCTGCAGTCAGTGTTTCATAGTCTTTTATTCTCCATGGAGAGCTTTTTTCGGATCAGCAGTTTGCCTATTTTCTCTTCAACACTTTCAGTTTGGGCTGGATTCTCCGCACATAGAGCAGTGCAAGCGGTGTCAATAGCCGATCATACAGCATAAGACAGAAAAGGAACAGTACGACAAACGCAATCATCATGGCAGTCCCCATCTCACCAAATTCCTGCCACGCGGCAGCAGTCGGCAACAACAGTGCCAGCAGTCCGTATGTCATTCCAAGCGCGGTCACAAAAATCACCAGCTTAGCAAAAAGTATTTTGATGCGCAGCTGAAAACGATCCAAGCGCCATTTTATAATTGGATAGTAACCGATAAAAAGATAGAAAAAAGCCGCTTCCTTGTCAAAATCCAGGAAAAGCGAAAGCAGTGCTGTCGCGAAGAAAGTCATCCATGCTGCTTTTGGGCCGAATTCCAGCAGGACAGGCAGCAGCAGTAATCCTGCGAGCATTGGTACTGCATAGGTTGCAATAGGAATTACACCGCCCAAGAGCAGTAAAACAACCGACAAAGCGACCGTCATGCCGCAAAATGCAATCATGGCACTCTGGTGGCGGGCTTTTTTTCTGCTGTCCATCAGCTCAGCGGCGGAACTGGCGGCGGCGCTGCCACTGAAAATACATACGGCGTCCGGTCTGCCAGATATCTTCACCAAAGAAAAGCAATATATTGACCAGCGATGCAATTGCGGCCATGCGCAGACTAACGCCGCCCATTACGATTGCCATCAGGAAATAGACCAGATCAACTGCAGCAAGCCACTTTGCCTTGATTGGCAAAACGAAAAACAGCATGAACTGCATATCCGGATACAATGCCGCAAAAGCAAGGAACAGGGAAAAATACAGATATGTATTCACCCCATATCCATATCCGGTAATAGCATGAGAAAGGAAGGCAGCAGCAATGTTTGCGATTGCGCCAATCACAAAGAAAATCAAAAACCTACGTGCACCCCAGCGACTTTCTAATGCAGTGCCAATGAAATAGTAAAAATACAGGCTCAGCGCCATCCAAAGCATATTATCTTGATTGGGCACAATGAGCCATGTAAGTAGACGCCATACTTGCCCCTGCAGCACCATTGTGACATCGAGAGTCATATAACTAATCAAGTTAATGTGCGTAGTGTAGGCAGTTGTCATTACCATAAACAAATCCAGCACAAACACACCGCCCATGGCAAAAACAAGATATTTCATGATTGGTGGAATATTATATTTATAAAGATGGCGTTCTAATGCATTAAGCCATTTCTTCACGATCTCTTCCCTCCGTTTTATGTACTTTTCGTACGATGGTAATCACCAGCAGCATGATCGCACATAGCAGCACACAGCTGTAGAATGATACAGTACGTGAAAGTAGCTCCAGATTGACAGGATCTTTCAATAAGCTGCTGTATCCATCCATAAACAGATAGTCAGTCACTCCTACTCCGCCGGGCATAGGCAGGCTGCTTGCACCTAGTGCTACCATTGTCTGAATACCAAACACTTTTCGCAAGCTAGCGCTCTTTCCTCCTGAAGCTCCATATAGTACTACAGGAACCGCAACATTACACACACGCTGCAGTACATTGAACAGAAGCGCAATCGCCATAGCTCTTTTATGCGAAGATATCGCACCAGCGCTTGCCCTGTAGTCTTCTTCGATCTCCAGCATCTTATTATGACGGCTTTCAGCGTCCTTGACGAGATGTAATCTCTGTCCAAGCATCAGGAAGAAATCAATTATACGCAGAAACACCTTATCATAAAAAACTAGTAGAATAAACCCGCCAAGCAACGCTACCTGTAATGAAATACCGATAATGATCATAATATGTGACGGAACACCAAACGCGCTCCATACATCCGGATATAACAGGCATCCTGCAATTGCAATCAAAAAAATAGCAGAAGTATAAAAAGTCAGATTCAGCAACAAAGCGACTGTAGTCACTCCAGTAGGAATTCCATCACCAACCATCATCAAGCCAGAGGCTGGCTGACCTCCTGTCGCAGAAGGCGTAATGGCAGAGAAATAGATGTCTGCTGCAGAATATGCAATTCCATGATGCAGTCGTTTAGAATAGCCTAATGCGCGGCAGATAATCAGTAATGCGAGGCCTTCAAACAAAATGAAGCCAAGCATACAAGCAATTGCAGCAGGCATCCCCCACGGTTTGAGATCCTGCATATACTCAAAGAATTCAGCTGCGCTGAACGTCTTACTCTGCTGACTGACGGCAAATACTGTCAGAGCCACTAACAGAAGAAAGACAACCGGCGTTAGCCACCTGTTTTTCTTCATGAGTCCCCTCCTAAAATAATACCGATATATTCTATCACAAATGCCTGAATGGGGCAACTTTTTTTCATTTTTCAAGTCGCGTTTTACTATGATGCCGGTTACTCCAGAAACGGTCAAAAAAACGGCTTTTTCCTTGACATTTTCTCCTCTTGCGGGTATGATTACAAGGTATGTAAACAAGGGAGGGACTGCCATGAGCAATCTGACTATGGACAAGCTGGTCGCGCTGTGCAAATCACGCGGCATTATTTATCCCGGCTCCGAGATTTACGGCGGCCTGGCGAATGCCTGGGATTACGGTCCTCTGGGCGTGGAACTGAAAAACAACATCAAAAAAGCCTGGTGGCAAAAGTTCGTCCAGGAAAGTAAATACAACGTTGGCCTGGATGCAGGCATTCTGATGAATCGTGAAGTATGGGTCGCCAGCGGCCATGTAGGCGGCTTCAATGACCCGCTGATGGACTGTAAAGCCTGCAAGGCGCGTTTCCGTGCTGATAAGTTAATCGAAGACTTTACCAAAGGTGAAGAGACCGGAGACGGCTGGACCAACGAAGAGCTGGAAAACTATATTGCTGAGCACGACATCAAGTGCCCTGTTTGTGGAAAGAAAGACTTCACCGGCATCCGCCAGTTCAACCTGATGTTCAAGACCTTCCAGGGTGTCAATGAGAACAGTGTTTCTGAACTGTATCTGCGTCCCGAGACTGCTCAGGGCATCTTTGTCAATTTCCAGAATGTAATGCGCGCAACGCGCAAAAAGCTGCCTGCCGGCATTGGCCAGATTGGCAAATCCTTCCGCAATGAAATCACACCGGGCAACTTCATTTTCCGTGTACGTGAATTTGAACAGATGGAACTGGAGTTCTTCTGCAAGCCCGGGACAGACCTTGAATGGTTCAACTACTGGCGTTCCTTCTGCCGCGATTGGCTTCTCAGTCTGGGCATTCGTGAAGAAAACCTGCGTTTGCGCGACCATGAACCCGAAAAGCTGGCCTTCTACTCCAAAGCGACGACTGACTTTGAATTCCTGTTCCCATTCGGCTGGGGTGAACTTTGGGGCGTGGCCGACCGTACCGATTATGACCTGACCCGCCATCAGGAGCACAGCGGCAAGAGTATGGAATACCTCGATCCCGTTACCGGGGAGAAATTCGTTCCTTACTGTATCGAGCCTTCCCTCGGTGTTGAACGCAGTGTACTGGCCTTCCTGTGCAATGCTTATGATGAGCAAGAGCTCGAAGGCGGGGACGTACGTACTGTGCTTCATCTGCATCCCGCGCTGGCGCCTTTCAAGGCTGCCGTACTGCCCCTGCAGAAGAACAAGCTGGGCGGACTGGCCAGTGAAATTCACAGCCAGCTGGCAAAGTACTTCATGGTCGAATATGATGAAACCGGCTCCATCGGCAAGCGCTATCGCCGCCAGGATGAGATCGGCACGCCCTTCTGCATCACAGTTGACTTTGACACTGAAGCAGATGGTACTGTGACCGTCCGTGACCGCGATACCATGCAGCAGGAACGTGTCAAGATTGATGACCTGAAAGCATTCATCGAGAGTAAACTGCAATTCTAATCAATTGTGCCCGCATTCTCATGCGGGCATTTTGTTTTGGGGAGGATGCCATCATGGATCAAGAAATACTGCGCAGTCTGTTTCATAATATTCTGTCCATTGATGAATTGGACGGTTATCTGGTGCCCAGACGTTATACCCCGTCGCAGCGTGCATTTTTCGATACAATTGAATATGCCACGATCATGGGTTCTAAAGCCCGCTGCAGCACCGGTGTGACTCTGGAGTTTGATACCGATGCCGAAAAAATCGCTTTGTTCTGGCAGCTGCTGGACGGATACCCGATGAACACCGCTCAGCGCGGAAGCACGATCGACGTATATATAGATGGTGTATTGCGCTGGCAATATGCTCTGAGTTGTCCATTCCATACCGCACAGGAAACAGCCGTTCCTCTCGGGACCGGAGACAAACGCGTGGTCATCTGGCTGCCACATACGTTTGACTTCGCACTGCGTGATATTGCTATCCCCCAAACAGCAAAGCTTATCCCGGTACCGCAGCGCAAACGGCGCATTCTGATGCTGGGCGATTCCATTACTCAAGGCATCGGTGCAGCCTACGCGTCAACTGGCTACGCAATGCAGGCAGCAGCAGCATTTGACTGTGAAGCACTCAACCAAAGTGTCGCAGCAGTGCGTTTTGAGCCTGACTGCCTTGCTGATGTCGGTTTTATGCCTGACCTTATCACCGTTGCACTCGGTACCAATGACTGGTCCAACAGGAAAGACAAGGCTGACTTCGATTTCTATGCTGCAAGTTTCTTTGCGCGCCTGAACGAACTCTTCCCCCAGTCTCCCGTACTGGTACTTTCTCCTGTCAAGCGCTGCCGCCAAGAGCCGGATCAACCGCCCTTCCGTCCCAATCTGTATCGGGAAAGCAAACTCTTTGAAGCTCTTACCGCCCTTTGCGCACCTTATACGCAAATGCGCTGCATAGACGGCTGGTGTTTGATGCCGCATACCCGCGCCTTCTTCCTGGATGGTCTCCATCCTAATGATCTAGGTATGACGTATTTTGCACAGGCACTACTTCCTTACATGCACGATGCCGTAAAGAAAGCTATTAAAAAACCGTCTAAAGGTTAAGCCTTCAGTCGGTAAACTGTGTTTACTATAATCTTGAGCCGACATATGATCGGCTCATTTTCAGTTAATGCCTAGCTTCATCTCTAGCAGTTAATCTATTTCTCTTCTAGAATTCATGCTGAGTCTCGAATAATAAATTAATCAAAAATACTCATAAATATGTTGTATAAACTGCAGGTAATTACGTCTAAATCAATGAAAGGAGGTTGACAGCATCATGGAAACGGATAATTCTTCTAGCCGTTCGCCAGAAAAGGAAATCACACATTTAGTAGAAGTTCATCAGTTATCTCTTCTGCGGCTATGCTATGCATATCTGCATGATCAGGACTTGGCTGAAGATGCTGTACAGGAAACCTTTCTGAAAGCCTACAGAAAACTAGAACAGTTTCATGGCAAGGCAGAAATGAAAACCTGGCTCTCTGCCATTGCAATAAACTGCTGCAGAGATATATATCGTGAAAGCTGGTTCAGGCATGTCAATCGATCGATATCAGTTGATATACTCCCAATTCGTACTGAAGAACCGAATATTAAGGAAGATTATATAACTGTCGAAGTAATGAAATTGCCAATACGCCTCAGGGAAGCTGTTTTATTATACTATTTCGAGGACATGAATACCCAGGAAATCGCTAAAACGCTCAATATATCTCAGCAAGCCGTTTCCAGCAGATTACAGCGAGCACGAACCAAACTTCAAAAAGCATTGGATCGATTTGAGAGGAGCGATCAAGATGAATGACAAGTGCAGGATGCAGGGTATTCTGAATCATTCTCTTTCCGGATTAAAAGCAAATCCTTTTTTAGCTCAACGCATTATTTCACAATCAGACAGTAGAAAGCCCCAAAAAGCGAAGCTATCGTTCATTATTATTTGTGTCATTACAATGCTTCTGATTGGCACCATGACAGCTCTAGCTGCAGGGGTTGAAAACATCAATGCCATCTTGTATAAGATTTGGCCAGAAGCGGCAAGAACTCTTCGCCCGCTAAACCTGAGTGATGAAAAAGCTGGAATCCGTTTAGATGTTCTCTCTGCAAGCATGTGTGAAGACCATCTGCTGATTACATATTCACTGACTGATCTCACAGGAGATAGAATTAATAGCAATACAGAGTGTGATTTTATTATTAATGGCTTGTCTGGTTTGGATTATAATCCCGGCAAAATAGTATCATATGATCCAATAACTCACCAGATCATTTATGCTGCCTATGTGGGTTATTCCTCACTCGAATCGCAGGAAGGCTTGTCAGAAAGTGCTCTATTAAACAATGTTCATACAATCGAATTCACAGTAACCGACATAGTAAACCCATTGCAGACAGTTATAGACTTATGGCCGCTGATGACTGATCAAGAATACAAGTCGGAATCTGTTCCTGGTCCCACTAATCCATCAATACTAGGGACTATCATTACTGACGACTCATTCAATGGAACAACAATAGAAATCCCCCATGTCCTGAATCCGGAAAACAATTTGGGCATTCCAATTATCGACGGTGTTGAATTATCTGGCATTGGATGGATTGATGGGATGATGCACGTTCAGCTGCATATTCCACATTATTCTGTTTCTATAGAGACAGAACATAACAGCAGTATCTATTATCAATACCTCAGTTATGTTATTCTGAAAGATCAGCAGGGAAACGAGATCACATGGGGAGATAGCCCCTATATTCAACAGTTAATAGATAATCAGTATTATGTCTCTGAAATCGGTTGGATAGAAGATGATGAACTATGGATCGAAAAAGTCTTCCCTGTTCGGCCTGAAGACATGGATCACTATGTTATCTATGGGGAATTCGAAGATAGAACCAACCTTTGGGTTTTTGCAGGATACGAATGGCAAGTTTCTTTCCCAACAAATATGATTCAAGTCGAAGTAAAATGAATAATACCGTTATCAACTGATATATGATCTAACACTCTTTTTATGGGCTACTATTCGTGATATAGATGATATTACTAGACCCAGGGAAAAGGCAGCATATAATTTAGTGGTTTTAAAGATCAAGAATAGAGCAATTTCTATAAACAGTATAATATACATCCGATGTCTATGAAGTGATAATTTGTTAGATAAAAAAGATCTGCCAGGATGAAGTACTATTATTCTTCTGTTGATCAGGAAACACATACAAACGCAAAAAACCAACTGACTACCATCCATCAGCTGGTCATATATCTGTCTTTCTTTATTAACCGACACATTATTATACCGGCTCATTTTCTATACTGTTGGCAAGATCAGCAAACTGCTGCAGTGTCAGTGCCTCGCCGCGTACATTCAACGGCAGTCCGGCACGCGATAACCATTCTTCTACCTGGGAACGGTCCAGTTTATAGGTCGCGATCAGATTATTACACAGCGTTTTCCGGCGCAGGCCGAAAGCAGTGCGAACTATTTTAAAGAATGTCTTTTCATCCCGAACGGAAACAGCAGGTACTGTCCGCCATGGCATGTATACGAACGCACTGTCCACCTTGGGAGGTGGTGTGAAACACTCCGCCTTCACTTCGCGTACGATCTGCGGTTCCGTATAATACTGCGCACGGATCGCCAGTGGGCCATACTCAGGAGTTGAAGGAACAGCAACAATACGCTGCGCAGCCTCTTTCTGAACCATTACGTTGACGCTCTTCAATAGCAGGTCTCCCTGCAGCAGCCGCTCCATCAGTTCTGTCGTCAGATAATACGGGATATTTGCGACCACATGGAAGGATTCCTTATCTGCCATCAGAGCAGCAATATCCGTCTTGAGGATATCCCCTTCCACAAGCTTGAAATTTGCCGCACCTTCCAGCATCACACGCAGGATGGGAATCAGATCACGGTCGATCTCCACCGCGGTCACGCTGCGGCAACGTGAGCACAACAGTCTAGTCATGTCACCGCCGCCAGGCCCGATTTCCAGGATATCGTCTTGTATGCCTACACCCGTCGCATCCAGCAATTCATTCAGCAATTCTGTGTCCTCGAGGAAATGCTGCCCCAGGGCGTGCTTCTGCCGGAACCCCTGTGAAGGACGATGCTGCGTACTTTTCCTTTGTTTCACTGTTATTTCTCCAATGCACGGCAGGCTGCCATTACTGCAGAGGGATTCTGCGCCTTCAACAGTGCGGTACCCATGATCAGAGTATCTGCACCGGCTTCAACACACTGTACTGCTGTCTCCGCATTGACTCCGCCATCCACAAGGATATTGCCCGGATAACCAATTTTGCGAAGATAGCTGATCTTGGGCATCATATCGGCCATGAATTTCTGCCCACCAAAGCCGGGCTCTACCGTCATAACCAAGATCAGATCGCAGATGTCCAGGAGTGGTTCGATTGCCGCCGCAGGCGTCTTAGGCTTAATCGAAATACCCGCCTTTACTCCACGGGCACGGATCTTGCGGAGTATTTCCCCCACATCAGCTTCAATTTCAGCATGAACAGTCACAGCATCGGCGCCAGCATCCATAAAGGTATCCAGATAATCCTGCGGATTATCCATCATCAGATGAACATCCTGCCATACATCGGAAAAGCGTTTGTGAATAGCACTGACCATTGCCGGAGCAAATGAGAGATTCGGCACAAAATGAGCGTCCATAATATCCACATGTAAGCCGTCTACGCCTGCAGACAACATCCGTTCGATATCATTGCCCATGTTCAGCAGATCCGCTGCCAGGATTGACGGATATACCTTAATCATAACGTTCCTTCCATGCCTTTCTTGTCATTTCAAGTAGTTCCCGATACCGTGCAACGCGTGCGGCACTGATCCTTCCCATGCTCAATTCTGCCTGAACAGCACATCCCGGTTCCCCGCCATGATAGCACGGCTGGAAACGGCATTTGCCCCGAAGATGATCAAATTCGGGATACCATTCTGCCAGTTCAACAGGATCCATCAGTTCTTCCATCTCCAGCAAGCTAAAGCCTGGCGTGTCCATCACGCGAAAGTCTTCCCCATAGATCAGTCTCACATGGCGTGTTGTATGCCGTCCGCGTTCAATACGGCTGATGCTTCCTGTTTCAAGCTCCAGTCCCATCAGTGCATTGATCAAGGTGCTCTTTCCGACTCCAGACTGTCCTGCAAAGCATACCGTCTCCCCATGCATGCAGGCCAAGAGTTCATCAAGCCCTGTCTTCTCTTCCGCGCTTACGCGGAGCACAGTCACGTCTGCCTGCGCATAATCCGCTTCTGCAGTTCTGGCAGACGTATCTCCCAGGTCACATTTATTGATTGCCAGTACACAGCGCATTCCCTGTCTGTGTGCAGACAGAAGAAGTTTATCCAGCAGCAACCAGTCCGGAGCAGGCGTTTCTGCTGCGACCATCACCAGCAGGCTGATGTTTGAAACGGGCGGGCGAATAAACGAACTGGTCCTGGGGAGTATCTCTTCCAGCCAGCCATGTTCATCACCGGTACCCGGAGTATAATCCACGCGATCGCCAACCAGTGGCGTCAGATGCTGCCGCCTGAACTTTTTCTTGGCACGCAATACATATTCGATCCCGTCCGCATCGCCACGCACTGTATACAATCCGCCACGACCTTCAATAATCTGTCCCTGCTGCATCATCACTCGCTCCGGTCATTGTCAGCGGACGGCTGCTCGCTCTCCTCAACCACAGGCATTACATACACTGCCAGTGTCAGCTTTTCATCGCTCATAACCCGTTCATCTTTCTTAGGAACCTGATCCGCTACGCGGTCCGCTTTAGCACTGTCGGAAGTCGCGTATTCGACGATCTGGATATCATTGAGTCCAGATTCATAGGCCAATGTCAGTGCCTGGGCGCGCGTCAGGCCAATCAGGTCGGGCACAGTTACACTCCCGCTGATAGTCACCTGTATGATCTCACCTGCGGCAAGCAGTTCACCAGCAACCGGTGTCTGCTCAATCACGGTATTCAGAGGCATATCGGACGCGACCCGCTGTGTTGCAAGCACACGGAAGCCATAGGTTTCCGCCTCGGCCTGTGCAGCTGTCAGCAGTTTCCCAGTCAGCACGGGAACACCCTGCTGTTCAGGGCCGGTGCTCACAGTAATGACGAGTACATCTCCCCGTTTCATTCTGTACTGGTATTCACGCGACTGCAGCAACACTGTCCCGGCAGGCACAGAAGCATCGCTCTGTCGCACAACTTCAACCTTCAAGCCACGTTCACTGCCGATCCTGACCGCTTCTGTTTCGGTCTCACCAATCAGATACGGCGCTTCCACGCCGTTGAAGACACTGCGTGCGATCAGCACTGCACCGACAGTCAATCCCGCTATTACGATCAGTGACAGAAGACCGATTGCCAAGCGTTCGCGCAATTTTTTCTGACGGCGTATACGCTGCTGGCGCTCGGTATCACCGCTGCGCACAACAGGCGTCTGACGGCTGGATGCTGCCGGCTTCGTAGGCTGCCCCGCCTCCTGCGGATGCTCAAGCGCCGCACGGATCGCGCGCGCCATCTGAGCGGCATCTGTATAACGGTCCTGAGGCCGCTTGTTCATTGCACGCAGCACAACTTGCTCCATCGCAGGAGAAAGCCCTTCAGCGTACAGAGAAGGCAGTTTTGGCACTGCCGAGATCTGCTGCAATGCTATGCTCACCGGGGTATCGCCATCAAACGGGACCCGTCCCGTCAGCATCTCGTACAGCACAACACCGACACTGTAGATATCGCTTGCAGCGGTCACGTCTTCACCGCGTGCCTGCTCAGGTGAAAAGTAGTGTACCGACCCCATTACACTGTCGCCCTTAGAAAGGGTATTGCTGCCTGCTACGCGTGCAATGCCGAAATCGGCAACCTTGACAAGGCCCTCCGCGTTAATCAGTACGTTCTGCGGCTTAATATCGCGGTGAATGATACCGTTCTCATGTGCGTGCTGAAGTGCGGACAGGATACGGATAGCGATTTGTGCCGCCACCTGCTCCGGCAGGCGTCCTTTTTCCGCTATGATCTCCTTCAGGGTACGTCCGCGCATGTATTCCATGACAAGATAGCGATAGCCATCCTCTTCGCCGACATCCAGCAGATTAACAATATTATGATGGCTCATCTTGCTGGCTGCCAGAGCCTCACGATGGAAGCGCTGAAGGAATTCTTCATCATTATTAAACTCTGGGCGCAGTACTTTTACAGCAACATTATGACCGGTGCGCTTATCGGTCGCTCGGAAAACAAGAGCCATACCGCCCTTGCCGACAAATTCTTCCAGCTGATACCGCTGGGCAAACACATGTCCGATCATTTCTCTGCCTCCAGCACGATAACACTTACATTGTCACCGCCGCCCCCTTGCAGAGCAAGATCAATCAAAGCCTGTGCCCGATCCTGTATTGGACAGAAACGAAGCACTTCCGCAATATCCTCATCGGTCGCCATATCAGTCAGTCCGTCAGAGCAAAGCAGCCACTGATCGCCTGGTGCACACTGCAGTTCTGCCGTATCCACGCGTACAATCGGATCTGTTCCAATCGCTCTCGTGATCACATGGCGGAAAGGATGCTTGCGTGCTTCCTCGGCAGTAATTGCCCCAGACAGTAAAAGTTCTCCTACTACAGAATGGTCTTCGCTGATCTGTTTGAGAACGCCCTGACGGAACAGATATGCCCTGCTGTCTCCGACATGGCCCAGCAGCAGATGGTCATCCTTTTCCCAAATCACGGTCAAAGTCGTTCCCATGCCATTCAGCTCTTTTTCTTCCTGCTGGCGCGTGAATATTGCAGCATTAACGCGAGAGTATGCCTGTTCAAGTCGCCGCAACGAAGGCTTTTCTCCCTGCAGCAGCTCCCGCATCATGCTTGCCGCCATGGCGCTGGCTACTTCCCCAGCCTGATGCCCGCCCATGCCGTCGGCCAAAATGTACAATCCTCCACGCGGATCGATCGATACGGTATCTTCATTCTGTTCCCGTACCAAACCTGCGTGCGTTGCCGCGTATGCTCTCATTGTTCCTCCAGATAATGCCTGCGCAATTGCCCGCAGGCTCCGTCGATATCGTCACCCATTTCACGCCGACGCGTAACCGATATATGGCGTTTCTCCAATTCCTGCATGAACCGTGTCACTACCGCTTCATTCACGCCCTGGATCGCATTTTCCGCTACTGTGTTAAGCGGGATCACATTGACATGGCATTGCATCCCGCGAAGCCGTCCTGCCAGTTCCGCCGCATGTTCCGGCGCTGAGTTCATTTCATTCAACGCATACTCAAAAATCACACGTCGTCCTGTTTTCTCGATATAATACCTGCACGCATCAAGCACTTCATCCATAGAATAGGCTCTTGCCACAGGCATCAATCGACGCCGGATCACATCATTCGGTGCATGCAGTGAGAGTGACAAAGTTACCGGCAACCCTTCTTCTGCAAAACGGCGCATCTGCGGCACCAAACCACATGTGCTCAGACTGATGTGGCGCAGTCCGATATGCAGTCCTTCTTCACAACTGACCAGCCGCAGGAACCGCACTACCTCATCATAATTATCGAACGGTTCACCACTGCCCATCAGTACTAGATTGGACACATGTTCTTCAGCCAGTGTATTGGCACAGTGTATCTGCCCAAGCATTTCAGCTGCCGAGAGACTGCGCACACAACCGCCCAGGGTACTTGCACAAAAAGCACAGCCCATTCGACATCCCACCTGTGTGGACAGACATAACGTATATCCGTAATGATAGCGCATAAGCACGCCCTCCACACAGTTGCCATCGCGCAGAGCGTACAGCATTTTGACTGTTCCGTCAAGCTTTGATACACGCTTCTCAAGAATGCTGACCGGCTGGTCGACAAAGCTTTCTTCGAGCTGTGTACGAAGTGCCTTGGGCAAGTTCGTCATATCCGCGAATCCCGCCCCGCGATGCAGCCATTGAAAGATCTGCGCAGAACGAAAAGCCGGCAGTCCCAATGGGCGCAGCTCCTCCGCAAGCTCCTGCGGGAAAAGGCCCAGCAGTTCCTTTTTCTTCATTCCTTATCCCCTGCGCTTCATGCGTGCCACAAAGAAGCCTTCCACCCCATCCCGGTATGGCAGCAGCTGCAACCCGTTGGCACCGGCCTGTGCGCGCAATATCTCAGGAATAGAATCAGGAAGTGCATCTATTTTAAATTCGGGATGCCGCTCAAGGAATGCGGCGATCTGCCGCTCGTTTTCATCTTTAAGCAAAGTACAAGTGGAATAGACAAGTATTCCGCCTGGGCGCACATACCTGCAGCAAGTGTCCAGCAGCATCCGCTGCGTTTCACACAACCCGGTAACGCTCTCGGGAGTAGGACGGTATTTTACGTCCGGCTTATCATCCATTACCCCCAGCCCGCTACATGGCGCATCTATCAGTACTGCGTCCATTGTATCAGCTAGGTCTTCCTTAAAGACTACTGCATCCCGCGCAGCCACGCGTACATTTTCAAGATGCAAGCGACGGATTGCAGCACGGATCAGTGCCACCCGGTGATCATGCAAATCCCATGCATATACACGGCCCGTGCCTTCCATGCGTTCTGCAATATATGCAGTCTTGCCTCCAGGTGCTGCACAGCAGTCAAGCACGTTCATGCCCCTGCGTGCGCCAAGCGCCATCGCTGCGATCGTGCTGCCTTCACCCTGGATCGAATATAATCCGTCGAGATAATCATTATCCCTCGCCAACTGCATAGCGCCGTAAACGCGAAGTGAACCGGGAAGTACCCCTGACTCTGTTGTCCATACTTTCCGACCAATACGCTCGCTAAATTCCTTTTCGCGTCCATATGTTGGCCGCAATGTAACAAAATGCTTTTCTGTGCGGAAAGAGGCAATTTGTTTTGCCGTCTCCCACCCGTAATCATCGATCAGCCGCTGTACCAGCCACTCCGGGACAGAACACGTCACCGCAAGATAGTGCACGCGGTCTGTTTCATCTGGCCAGGCAATCTGATCTTTTCCTTCCACAAGTCTGCGCAGCACGGCATTTACCATTCCAGAGAATCCATCCAGATGGAGTGCGCGAGTCTGCTTTACCGCCTCATTGACCGCGGCACTGTCCGGCACACGATCAAACAAAAGTATCTGGCATGCAGCTGCCCGGAGTATGATACGCACCTGCATCGGCAGGGCATCAGCATCTCGCAGAAACCGTGCCAAAGCAAAATCAAGCCTATACAGGTTTTCAAGTGTCCGATAAACAATACTGGCACACAGACGGCGATCAAGCTGATTGAGGTTGACCTCATTCAGGCGGTCGTCCAAGGAAAGAGACGCATAGGCTTCATTCTCAAGCACATCCTCGATCACGGTTACCGCTACGATGCGCGGGTCAGCATTACTGCGCGCTCGCATTTCCGGCTTACCGTATGGCCGCTGTGCCTGCGGCAGACGTTTTCCGCCTTCCGGTCTGCCCGTGCCCGGCCGTCCAAACTTCGGTTTATTATCCATCCACACGTTCGGGAACGATCAGTGTCCCCGCCTCCATTCTGTGCCCGCGCAGATAATCGCGTGCATCCATCACTTTTCCTCCAGGTGCCTGCAAACGCACAATACGCAGTGCGCCTTCTCCTGCACGCACAAGCAGTCCCTGCTTCGGGTCTGCTTTCAGAATCGTACCTGCAGTCTCCGTGCCTTCCCACTCTTCCGGTTCGGCCCACAGTATTTTGTATTCCCCAATGTATGCACCAGGACGCGGCGATAGTCCACGTACTTGATTTGCAAGATGGACTGCTGTCTGTCCCAGATCCATAATGCCAGTTTCTTTCTTAAGAAGCGGATAATAGGTCGCTTCTTCTTCGTTCTGTTTGATTCGCGGGCAGTCGCCCCGCTCAATTGCACGCAATGTTTCGATCAGCAGTTCCGCGCCGACCGATGCCAGACGCTCTGTCAGCATACCCGCATCTTCCTGTGGATCAATCTCAACTGCACGGGTCATGAGAATGTCTCCGGTATCCATGCCGCGGTCCGTCAGCATCGTCGTCACGCCCGTCACCGTCTCACCCATCATGAGCGCCCAGTTGACCGGTGCGCTGCCACGGTATTTGGGCAGCAGTGATGCATGTACATTGACAGTCCCGATCTTGGGAATATCCAGGACTTCCTGAGAGAGTATATGACCGAATGCCGCCGTCACACACAGGTCCGGTGCAAGCTGCTTAAGAGGCTCGACTCCATCCACGCGTGTTTTCTGTGGCTGGAACACAGGAATCCCGTGCTGCTGCGCGCACTGCTTCACGGGGCATGCAATCACCTTATGCCCGCGTCCGCTGGGCTTATCGGGCTGGCAAAAGACGCCCACCACATCGTAACCGGCTGCAATCAGTGCTTCAAGGGACGGTACGCCGTACTGTGGTGTGCCCATGAACACGATTCTCAAACTCATTCCTCTTCCTCCTCGGTCACTTCGTGATCCTCTATATCAATATAGAGGTGACCGTCCAAATGGTCGATTTCATGGCACAGTGCACGTGCCAGCAAATCTTCGCCCGTCAGTTCAAAATACTTGCCGTGACGGTCCTGTGCCCGCACGGTGACCCGCTGGGGGCGCACAACATATCCACGGCGACCAGGCTTGCTCAGACAGCCTTCTGGTCCGGCCTGTTCTCCTTCAGCACTGATGATCTCAGGATTGATCAATTCGATCAGTCCATGATCATCCTGTATGTCAATCACCACGACACGGCGCAGGATACCCACCTGAGGTGCAGCAAGCCCAACACCTTCCGCTTTATACATGGTATCCGCCATATCACGCAGCAGCAGATTCAGCCGCAGGTTAAACTTCTCTACCGGATGCGAAACCTTGCGCAGCGTTTCATCTCCGAACTCCAATATCTTTTTTACTGCCATATAATGCTCCTTCAGGCCAATGAGGCCGGGTTGATTTCCAATAATACTTCACAGGGCCAGCTTTGTTCGGCCAGTTCCTGCATATACGAAATAATCTCGCGGCTGTCCGGATGCTCCAGCAGCTTCACCAGCACTTGTGCACGGCAAAGTCCGCGGAGCCGTTTGAGCGGTGCATCATCCTGTCTCAGGAAAAGAATACGCCGCTTAAGATCCGGTCGATTCGAACGCAAGTCATCCAGACGTGCCAGTAGCTCACGACTGGCTTCTTCCGCAGTTTCCGCTTCCGGAGCTGAGCATAGCAGCCGCGCCATCATGGTGAACGGCGGGTATAATCCGCTGCGCCGGCGTGAGAACTCCTGACGGTAAAAAGCACGGTAATCTTGTGCCGCTGCAGCTCGTATCGCATAATGCTCAGGCAGGTACGTCTGAATCACCACATGCCCTGCATGCTGTGCGCGTCCAGCCCGTCCCGCTACCTGCGTAAGCAGCTGGAATGTTCGTTCTGGTGCGCGGTAGTCAGGCACATTCAGTGTGGTATCCGCAAGCACTGCACCTACTACCGTGACCTCAGGAAAGTCAAGTCCCTTGGCGATCATCTGTGTGCCCACAAGCACTTGTGCCTTATGTTCACGAAAAGCCGTAAGCATATTCAGCAGATCGTCCTTGCGCGCCGTAGTGTCAACATCCATGCGCAGCACTCCCACATCTGGCCAAATGCGCCGGATTTCCTGTTCTACCCGCTGTGTGCCAATCCCACAGGTGCGGATGTAAGTGCTGCCGCAGCTCGGGCAGTGTTCCGGCATAGGGATCCTTGCGCCGCACCAGTGACAGCGCAGTGTATTGTCGCTCTCATGGAACGTCATACTGACATCACAGTTCTCACACCGAATCGCCTGCCCGCAGGCACGGCAGTTGACAAACTGAGCATACCCGCGTCGGTTCAGGAACAACATAGCCTGATGTCCAGCCCTAAAGCAGTTTTCCAGCTGTTCACCCAGCGTCTGCGAAAAGATTCCCTTGTTACCAAGGCGCAGTTCCTCGCGCATATCGACCACACTGACTTCTGGCAGCGGCCGGCTGTTGACGCGGTGCGGCAATTCCAGCAGCATGTAATCACCGCGCTCCATGCGGGCAAACGTCAGAATGGAAGGTGTAGCACTGGCAAGGATAACCACAGCCTTCTCCCGCCTTGCACGGGACAGCGCAATCTCCCGTGCATCATACTGCGGGAAATGCTCACTCTGGTAGCTTTGTTCGTGTTCTTCATCGACCACGATCAGTCCCAGCCGCTCAACAGGCGCAAACACGGCGGAGCGGGCTCCGATCACCAGGCGCGCGTCACCTCGCCGGATACGGCGCCACTCATCGTAACGCTCACCGGCAGACAGCCGCGAATGCATTACAGCTGCAGTGTCTCCAAATCGCTGTCGAAACCATGTAACCATCTGCGGTGTCAGTACGATCTCCGGAACCAGCACAATTGCACCCTTGCCTTGCTTCAGGCATTCGCGGACTGCACGGATAAAGACTTCTGTCTTTCCGCTTCCCGTGACCCCATGAAGCAAAAACGCCCCGTTTCCGCATGACAGTGCCGGCATGAGTTCTTCCATAGCCTGTTGCTGTTCAGCGGTCAGGACGGGATCGGGGATCTGTTCCAGCTTATCCGGATACGGAGAGCGAAGCAACTCGCGCTCTTCCAAGCGCACCAAACCCCGGCGTTCAAGATCATTCAGCCCCGTGCGTGCATCTGATACCAGCTCGGAAAGCCCTGACACAGGATATGTCTGTCCGTCCGACAGCAACTGCAACAACAATCTGCGCTTGTGGGCACGGCCGCAAGAAGCGATAGCCGACTCCAGTTCCACACCGGAAACGGTAAGGGTTGCAACCGTCTCCGTTTTCACGCGTACGCGCGCTCCGCGCATTTCCGCAGGTAGCATCAGGCGCAGCGCTTCCGCGAGCGGGCAATGTGTGCTGCCTGCAATCTCCTTTGCCAGTTCGACAAGCGACGGCAACAGAGCGGGATAATCTTCGAGCGGTGCGATCACGTTCTTGACGCGCTCCGGTGCAAGGCTGCATTCCGAAGTCACTCCCAGTACATACCCCTCTTTTTTCCCGCTCCCGAATGGTACTCGGACACGCATTCCGGACAAAAGGGACATGCCTTCCGGAATCCGATAAGTATAAAGCTGATCGACCGCCGAGTGAGCGATATCGACAATGATCTGCGCGTACATCATGCCCGGCGCAGTTCAAGCACGCGGTCGAGGATGGCATCTGCCAGCGCACGCTTGCTCATAAGAGGCAGTTCAGTCTGCTTTCCGCGTGTGATCAGCATCGCGATATTGGTATCCACGTCAAATCCTGCACCCGGCTTCGTCACATCATTGGCAACGATCATATCCAGGTTCTTACTGTCCAGCTTCTTCTGTGCGTTATCGGCCAGATTTTCCGTTTCGGCTGCAAATCCAACCAAAGTCTGATCTTTCTGTTTAAGCTCTCCGACAGCACGTGCCACATCCGGTGTAGGTACAAGTTTCAGTGTGAGGCCCTTGTTCCCGTTTTTCTTCATTTTCTGTGGAGCAACAGTCTCCGCCCTGTAATCTGCAGGAGCCGCAGCCTGGATTATGATATCCTGCTGCGGAGCAAGTTCAGTCATCTGCTGAAGAAGATCTTCAGTGCTTTGTACGCTGACCATCGCAACCCCGCCGGGAGCGGCAATCGAAACAGGCCCGGAAACCAGTGTCACATGTGCCCCGCGCTTCTGGGCAGCCTCAGCAATGGCATAACCCATCTTGCCGCTGGAGCGGTTGGTAATAAACCGCACGGGGTCAAGCGGCTCACGGGTAGGACCCGCGGTCACCAGCACACGCAGTCCTTCAAGATCGTACTGCACGGAAAGCAATTCCACACAGCGGCTCACGATGTCTACTGGTTCGCTCATGCGTCCAGCTCCCACATCGCCACAGGCCAGCAGCCCGCCTTCCGGGCCAATGGTCATCACACCCCGTGCCTTCAGGATGCGCAGATTCTCCTGTGTGGCTTCATTCGTCCACATTCCCGTATTCATGGCCGGCGCAAGCAGCACAGGCGCCTTGGTGGCCAGCACTGTCGTGGAAAGCATATCATCGGCAATGCCATGAGCCATCTTGGCCATAATGTTCGCCGTCGCCGGCGCAATCAGAAACAGGTCAGCCTTCTTGGCCAGTGCCACATGTTCGACCTCCCAGCGCTCCGGGCGTTCAAAGGTATCATTCACGCAGGGATTATTGCTGAGGGTTTCAAAAGTCATAGGCGCAACAAACTGACAGGCATTCTTCGTCATGATGACAAACACCTGTGCTCCCTGCTTGCGCAGGCGTGAGACAACTTCGCAGCTCTTGTATGCTGCAATCCCGCCTGTTACGCCCAGTACGACCGTTTTTCCTTCCAGCGCACCCATGATGTCAGTTCTCCTCATCCTCCAGATTACGGTGATAGGTCAGCAGTCCACGGTTGATCTCCTCAATAGCGATCGTCACCGGTTTCATATCCTTAGGATCGATCAGCGGCTGAGCACCAGCTACCAGCTGGCGTGCACGCTTTGCGGTCTCGATTACCAGCGTATAGCGGCAATCCACCTTCTTGGCAAGCTCTACGATTCCGGGCTTATTTACAGACATGTTCGTTTCCTCCTATAATTTATTCTTCCTCAACGGCTGGATAATAGCGGGAAGAGCGGTGGCGCTCGGCGCTGACCACACTGCGCAGTGCTGCACAGGCAGTCTCCAGGTCGTCGTTGACAATCAGGTATTGATAGCGGTCCTTCAGTGCGACTTCGCCGCGCGCATTGTTCAGGCGACGTTCAACATCTTCAGGTTTTTCTGTATTGCGCCCTTCCAGACGCCGGCGCAGTTCTGCAAAGGATGGAGGAAGGATGAATACGGAAACGCATTCGGGCATTTTTTCCATGACCTGCAGAGCGCCCTGCGGATCGATTTCCAGCCTTACGCTCTGCCCGGCTTCCAATGCGTCCATCACAGGCTTCCTGGGTGTTCCGTAGTAATTCCCGTGTACGAAGGCATGCTCAAGGAATCCGTCTTCCTCCACCATGCGGCAGAACGTCTCCTCACTGACAAAATGGTATTCGCGGCCATCCACTTCGCCGGGACGCGGTGCACGTGTCGTACAGCTGACTGAGAAAATGATATCCTTTTCATCGTCCAGACATTTACTTACCGTACCCTTGCCGACTCCTGACGGGCCCGAAATCACCAGAAGCATACCCTTGCGCTTTTCCCGCACAGTCCACTCCTCCTTCGAATATCCATTATTCTACATTCTGAATCTGTTCACGAAGTTTCTCGATCTCGGCCTTTGCCTCTACAACCAGCCGGGCGATTTCGCCATCAAGCGCCTTACTCCCGATTGTGTTTACTTCGCGGTTCATCTCCTGCGACAGGAAATTCAGCTTGCTGCCACACGGTTCATTTCCATTCATAAGTTGCCTTGCATGCCGGATATGCGCATCCAGGCGGCTCAGTTCCTCATCGATCGCCGCACGGTCTGCAAAAATCGCAACTTCCTGCGCCAAACGCTGAGGATCCGCGTCCCCCGCACCCAGTTCGGCAATGCGCTGTAAAAGGCGCTGTTGGTAATCCCGCGGCACCTGCGGTGCACGGACAGTGATCTGACCGCGAAGATCTTCCAGAATGGATAAGTGAAGTTCAAGATCCGCCTTCATCGCAGCGCCTTCACGCAGCCGCATCTCTTCCACTTCACGCAGTGATTCCGCCAATGTATCGGCCAGAAGTGTACCGACAGCCTCACGGTCTTCAGCGTTCTCTGTCACAGTCAACACATCCGGAAGCTGAGCATACTGCCAAAGCGGTACATCATTGGGTGCGCCGGTCGCTTTTGAAAGGGCATCCATAGCGTCTCGATATGCTGCTGCAAGAGCAGGATCGCATTCCACCTTGCGCGCATCTGCACGCGCATTGCGGTATGTCACAAACACATCCGCATGCCCGCGCGTCAATGTTGCGGCCAGCTGCTTTTTGACTGTTTCTTCCGCGAACCCAAGATGGCGGGGCATTCTCAGCGAGATATCCAGGAACCGATGGTTTACTGTTTTGACCTCCACCGTTATTTCACGCCCGTCCCGGGCAATCTGCCCCCGTCCGCAGCCAGTCATACTCCGCACTCAGCACTCCCCCTTCCATTCTATATATAATAGCATAAAAACAGCACGCTGAAAAGAGAAACACGAAGGATTCACGGGAAATCCCGAAAAAACTGTCATTCGTGAAAATGACAGAATGTTTTGATTCCGTCACACTCTTTTAACAAATATTTTGGGGTGAAGGGGTTGCGTTTTTTCACTTACAGCCGTATAATGTCAGTGTTTTCAGCAGATAATGTTCGTGTTTTCGCTGAAACGGATCAAATCATTACCAATTACGACAACGGAGGAGAAAATCTCATGAAAAAGCTCGTTGCGATCCTGCTGACACTGGTTCTGTGCCTGGCTGCCGTTTCCGCTCTGGCTGACGGCAAATCCTACGCCGATATCAAAGTTGGCTTCCTATTTCTGCATGATGAGAACAGCACTTATGACCTCAACTTCATTAACGGCGCCAAGGAAGCTTGCGAAAAGCTGGGTGTTGTGAACTATGATCTGCGTACCGGCATCGACGAGAGCGAAGCTTGCTACGAAGCTGCTGCTGATTTTGCTGACAAAGGTTATGACATCGTGTTCGCCGACAGCTTCGGTCATGAAGACTACATGATCCAGGCTGCCAAGGAATTCCCGAACACCCAGTTCTGCCATGCCACCGGCACCCGCGCTCACACCGAAGGTCTGAGCAACTTCCACAACGCTTTCGCTTCCATCTATGAAGGCCGTTACCTGGGCGGTATCGCCGCTGGTCTCAAGCTGAATGAGATGATCGCCGAAGGCAAGATCACCGCTGAACAGGCTAAGCTGGGCTACATCGGTGCTTACACCTACGCCGAAGTTATTTCCGGTTACACCTCCTTCTTCCTGGGTGCCCGCAGCGTTTGCCCCACCGCCACCATGGAAGTTACCTTCACCGGTTCCTGGTATGATCCCGCCCTGGAGCAGGAAGGCGCCATCAAGCTGATCAACGACAACTGCGTTGTGATCTCCGAGCATGCCGACTCCATGGGCGCTCCCACCGAGTGCGAGAAAGCCAATGTTCCCTTTGTGTTCTATAACGGTTCTGCTGCCGATGCCTGCCCCAATACCTATATCGTTGCCAGCCGCATCAACTGGGCTCCCTACTTCGAGTTCATCATCAACGCCGTCGCCAACGGCGAGACGATCCCCGCTGACTGGACCGGCACCATGGCCACCGAGAGCGTCGTGATGGTCGACCTGAACGAAGGCGCCGCCGCCCCCGGAACCGCCGAGAAGCTGGAAGAGACCAAGGCGAAGCTGGAAGCCGGT
>JAFYDF010000142.1 GCA_017544935.1 Clostridia bacterium | reverse complement strand
CGGAACAGGGGCTATGACCAATCAGGCGACCCTGACATCCTTCATACAGTACTGCGCGAAGAATTTCAAAGCCAACCGTTATGGGCTGATCCTGTGGGACCATGGCTCGGGCTCGGTTGCGGGTTATGGCTATGATGAGCGCAACAAGAACAGCGGTTCCATGAGCCTTGCCGGGCTTGACAATGCTTTCAGAAACGGCGGTGTGAAGTTCGACTTCATTGGTTTCGACGCGTGCCTGATGGCAACTCTCGAGAATGCTCTGATGACCAGCAAGTATGCTGATTATCTGATCGCTTCCGAAGAGACGGAACCTGGCATCGGCTGGTACTATACTGACTGGCTGACGGCACTTGGCAGCAACACATCGATCTCTACCCTGGATCTTGGCAAACAGATCTGCGATGATTTCGTCAAGCACTGCTCCAGCGAATGCCGCGGACAGGCCACAACGCTCAGCGTGATCGACCTGGCTGAAGTATCGAATACTGTTCCCAGTCAGCTGACTGCTTTCTCGCAGTCGATCACGAACCTGATCTCCAATAAGGAATATAAGACCGTATCCAATGCGCGCAACGGCAGCCGCGAGTTTGCCGCTTCCTCCCGCATCGACCAGGTGGACCTGACGGACCTGTGCAACAACATGGGCACTAAGGAAAGTGCAGCACTGGCCAAGGCTCTTCGCGGAGCTGTCAAGTACAACCGTACCAGCATTGGCGATGCCTACGGCCTGTCGGTTTACTTCCCGTACCAGCGTACATCCAATGTGGAAAAGGCGGCCAGCACTTATGCGGCTATCGGCATGGATGACAGCTACACGAAAGCGATCCGCGCTTTTGCCGGTGTCGAAGCCGGCGGCCAGGCAGTCAGCTTTGGCGGTGGTTCACCTGTTTCTTCACTGTTCGGTATGACTTCGGGAGATTCTTCCGGTTCTGCTGACATGGTAGGGCAGCTGCTTTCCGCCTTCCTGGGCGGCGGTGGCAGCAGCTTCTTCTCCGACCGTACGATCTCTGAGGAAGTACTGCAGGGCTATCTGACTGAAAACTATCTGAAGGTTGAGAACCTGGTGTTCCAGCGCGATGAAGAGAGCTGGAAGCTGGCAATGGCTCCTGAGCAGTGGGCGCTCGTACATGGCGTAGACCGCAACCTGTTCTATGATAATGGATCCGGATATGTGGACTTCGGCCTTGACAATCTGTTTGAGTTTGATAACGAAGGCCGGCTTGTCGCGGATGCCGAAGCGACCGCGATCGCTATCAATGGCCAGCCTGTCGCGTACTATCATGAATCTGACGAAGTCATCAGCGACAGTGAATGGCGTATTACGGGTTATGTCCCCGCACTGCTGAACGATGAACGTGTGGAACTGATCGTGGTGTTCGATTCTGCCAATGAGGGCGGTTATGTCGCGGGTGCCCGTGCGGTATACGTGAACGGCGAGACCGAGACGGTAGCTAAGGCGGCAGACGCGCCGGCAGAGGGTGATGTCATTACCTTCCTGGCTGATCTCTACGATTACAACCAGAACTATATTGACAGTTATAAGCTGGGTGAGCCTATCACGCTGACGGGTGCATTGACAGTCAGCGATGTGGAACTGCCTGATGCTTCCAAGACTATGATCACCTATCGTTTCACTGACATCTATAATCAGACTTACTGGACACCGGTCGTTGGAAAGTAAAGACAGTATAATAACTGAGGGAGGCATTCCGCAAGGAAACGCCTCCCTTTGTCGCTAAATTGCAGGTTATACCGGGAGAATTATCAGAGCAGAGAAGCGCTTGAAAGAAAAATGATTCGGGACAAAAATTTCTACAAAACAATACTGCATCTCTCACTGCCTTCGGCGATACAAAGTGCTGCCAATCTGTTGGTAGTCATGGCAGATAATGTGATGGTGACACGTACAGGGGAGAACGCGCTGTCTGCGGTCTCTCAGTCAAATGCTGTCACGAATTTTGTCAATGCAGGACTGACCGGACTCGCTACAGGCGCTGTGGTCCTGATCAGCCAGTACTGGGGAAAGCGGGATCTCAAACGGATCCGGACGGTTTGTGCTGTGTCACTGGCGGCCTGCCTTGCATTTGCATTTCTGGCTTTGATTGCAGTAGAGCTGTTCCCCAGGACACTTCTTGGAATCGTTATAAACCGCGGGGAAACGGCTGTTACTGACCTTGCGATGCAGTATTTGCCCATCGTTGCGCTGAGCTATATACCTTTGGCAATGACCGCATCCATGATCGGTATGCTCAAGGGTGTAGAAGTTGTGCGTGTGACACTTTATACGACATTGATGTCACTGGCAGCGAACATCGGTCTTAACTATGTGCTGATCTTTGGACATCTCGGGCTTCCGGCACTGGGTGTCCGCGGCGCAGCTATTGCTACGGTGATCACACGTATCCTTGAAATGGGAGTAGTCTGCTATTATATGTTCCGTATACAGAAACGCCTGCCGATAAAACCACGCCAGCTTTTGGAAAGCCGGCGTTGGGCATGGCAGGATTATGCCAGATACGGAATGCCGGTAGGACTGACGGATGCACAGTGGGCGCTTGTAGGACTGCTTAAGGCTGTGATCCTTGGACAGATGGGCAAAGCAATGATCGATGCTGCTGCTGTGACTGACATGATGATGAACCTGGGCACGATGTTCACATTCGCCCTGGCAGGCGGTGCCTGCGTTGTAGTGGGTAAAGCAGTTGGGGCACGGGATTATAAACGTGTACGCGAATACAGCGGAACTATCCAGATACTCTTTGCATGTATCGGGGTCGTTATGTGCGCACTGGTCTTTGCTTTGCGCAAACCGTTTGCCGGATTATATGAACTGGAACCGCAGACATATGCATTAGCAACCCGCATGATTGCCATATGCTCGCTGACACTGCTTGGAACGACCTATCATGCAAGCTGCTTTGTCGGCATCAACCGTGGTGCGGGAGACAGCCGTTTCGTAATGATCGTAGACATGATCTGCGGCTGGCTCATCGTGCTTCCGCTGTCTGCTTTAGCAGCCTTCATATTCCATTGGCCGTCTGCCGCGGTGTACTTCTGCACGCGCATCGATCAGTGCTTTAAATGGATCATTGCATTTTTCCGGTTGCGTGGCGATAAATGGATCCGTAATGTCACCCGTGAAGATCAAGGTACTGTTTGAATATAATGGGATAAAACAACAAACTCCTGTGAGGCTTATTCACATTCAGCCCGCAGGAGTTTGTTTTTTCGGTACTTTTGCTGTAGCCCACATGTATTGAGTTTCGGCATTTGCCTTGCTGAAGGTCCATGTTCGGGAAAACAGATCATCTGCTTTTCGGGCAGCATTCTAAGTTCAATAACCGCTAAGTTCAATAACCGCTAATATCAATGATGACCAGTTCAGGCATATTATTGATTCTCGGAATTGGCCGGGAATCACCCATGCCCCGGCTAATGATCAGCGTTTTTTGACCGTCCACCGTGTATTCTCCGGCATAGTAGCGGGGGAAATAGCCTTCCTCGTCGCTGAATAGCCCACCAATGAATGGGAGGTTTATGATTCCGCCGTGAACATGTCCGGCGATTCCCAGGTCATAACTGTATGCCGACAGCTTTGAATCAAACAGGATCGGTATGTGATTCATGACAATGCAATATGCTGACGGATCAAAGTTCACATTATCCATGAAGGCACGGCCACCATACTCGTCAAACCCGTAAACGGTGCCTTCCAGTCCGATCAGCTGGATATTATCTGCGCCAATCCTGATCGTTTCCTGCGCATTTCTCAGCAGATTCAAGCCGGCGTTTCTAAACCTGTCGGGTAATTGCCTGTCGTCGTAGTAATAGATACGTTCACTTTCATGATTGCCCAGCACGCCGTAGCATGGCGCTATCTGACTCAGGTTGGATATGAGGTTCAGCATGGGCTCATAATGATCGTCCGTTTTGGTAATCATATCGCCCAGGAACAGGATCAGATCCGGCTTCAGTGTGCTGATGTCAGAAATCAGCTTTGCGTTACCTTCACCATATTCCCGGTTATGAATGTCGGAAATGACTGCAAGCCGTATACTCTGGCTCAGTTTCTTGGATGTTTCCTGATAGAACGTTATCGTGTAATGTGTTTTGGTGTATTTTGCATAGAAGAATACAGCTGACCCGGCTCCGACTGCCAATACAAGCAAGATGATCAGAATACGGGCAAAAACAGTTAAAAACCGGGAATGCCTCTTCCCTTTTTTCGCTGTTTCGGTCGTGATCTGAGTGCTTTTTTCCATTTGTTTCACATCTTTCAATTATTGATGACGACTAAGCGCAACTACCGAAGATTTGCGATTCCAGCTGTAAGCCTGCTGATAATGGAAACTGGGAACCGGATTATTACATGCGTGCGGCAGCGCTTTTCCCTTTGGTATGCGCATAGGTATTCCTTGCTGCTGTTTCAGGCTGTATTGTAGCATACCGGCAGGGGAAAATGCAATTTGATGAAGGCATGACGGAACCATAAAAAGAGTACCCTGCCATAGGGGCAGGGTAAAAGGTTTTCTGTGTCTGCCGGATAGGGGCGGACGCCTTTAGCAGTAAATGCAGATTACAGAATGGCGACATTCGGTAGCATGATCAGGGCAGGGCCTTCATATGCACCGTTTACACAGACATTTTCGCTCAGGTTCAGTCCGGCCAGTACCTCACTGAGCTTGGCACTCATGGTAATGCCGGTAACAGGCACGGTCTTCTCGCCGTCATAGTAGTACGCAAGGCGGATCTCACCGCCAATATAATCGGCATACAGGTCCATCTGCAGACCGGAAAGAGAGGTGCATTCGATATAGGGAGCTGACTTGAGCTTTTCCTCAGAGAGCGTGCCGGGAGCTACTTTCATACAGCGCAGCATACCGCTGGGCTTCTCAATGCCCAGATACTGGCCGAAGCGGCTGTCACCGTGATAACTCTTAACGATGCCGTTCTCCAGAACCGTGGTATCATTCAGCGCGGTTCCATCTTCATCGAAGAAAGCAGAGCGCTCGCTGCCCTCAGTAATAGCCTTCATGGTGACGGTCAGTTTATCGCCGTTTCCTCCGGACTGGAGGTCATCGCCGATCTTGTGCAGGTTGCCGTGATTGTACACAGAACCATAAGACAGATCACGGGCCAGGCCGCCGATCATGCGCTGGATCTCCTGCGGCCGCAGCAATACGTTGACGGTCAGCGGTGTCTGCGGGCGCACAGCATTGGCACGGTCGCGCACTTCCTGCATCCTGCGGGCAATCTCGGCTGTAACGGCTTTAGGATCGAATACAGTGAAGCGGTAGTCTTCATACAGCTCAACAGACTGATTATCATCTGTAAAGGTGGGGATAGCTTCGATCATGACACGATGCGTTACCTGGGTCTTGTCAACACCGTTACTGTTGATAACATGGAGTGTATCACGGTAAAGGAAGATCTCACATGCATTGATGGAGCCACCTTCCACCGTATCCGCCGCAAACACTGCATCAGCGATCTGGGCGCCCAGCGCCTGCATGTCAGCATCTTTCATGTTTGTGGGCAGTTCGGCATTGATCTCGCCGGCTTCGGGCAGAGCATAAGGCTCATTGAATACAAGGCGTGCACGGGCAACAGCTGCTGCGACTGCCTTTTCCATATCTGCTTCTGACATGGAGCGGTATACCGTAAAGGTGGAATCACCCTTTTTTCCGTCATGATCCACATAAACAGTTACGGATGTTGCTACAGTATCCGTTGCACGGACCGTCTCCAGTGATTTATGTACGAAGAACAGTTCATAAGACTGTGTAGCACTTTCGGTGATGCGGTAAGCATCGACACCGGGAGCGCTTTTCAGAATACGTTCAATCGTTTTCATCCCAGTTTCACCCTCGCTTTCAGGTTGGGGCCGCCGTCTGCAACGCGCACCCATTCCTTATACCCCTTGCCGCAGTGACCGGAGCCGATCACTTTGAAACCATCAGAGATCATGGAGATCGATTTGAGCAGATCAGGTACAGAACCGCTGATTACGACGGGGGAGACGTAGTTGTCGGTCAGTTTTCCGTCAACGATCTCGATGCCGTACTCGGCGGTGCACTGGATCTGCCAGTTCTTGGGATCTTCCATGCCGTTATTGGTTTCAAACAGCATATATCCATGCTTGATAGAGGCGATCATATCCTCAAGCTTATCCTTGCCGGCAGAGAAGAAAGTGTTCGTCATGCGGGAGTAAGCCTTACGGGCATAGGATTCGCGGCGGCCGTTGCCGGTAGGCTCAGTGCCGAGCTGCGTTGCGCTGCCAAGGTCGGAAAGTCCGGCGACCAGAATACCGTCGCGGATGATCTGGGTGTCATGCGCCGGTACACCGTCATCATCAAAGAAGTAACTGGCCACACTGTGCGTGGCGCCAGCGCCGTCATGCATGTTGGTAATGGGTGATGCGACATACTCGCCGATGAATTTCTTGGCAAGAGCGCGATCCTTGACGAACTGATCCATTTCAACACCGTGACCGAAAGCTTCATGAGCGATCAGTCCGGTAATTGAGCTGTCGGTGATGATGTCATACATACCGGGCTCAATCGGCTTGGCAGTGGTCAGATGCTTGGCGAGCTCGATGATATCATCCGTATGTGCTTTCAGTCCTTCAATAACGGAAGCCATGCTGTCAGAGCCTTCGCCATGACGTGCGCGTACCAGCTTGCCATCACGGTATACGACCATCAGGAAACCATTTGCCCAGCCATAATACTGGGAAAGTTCACGATTGCGCGATACAAACAGTTTTGAGACTTCCCAGGGGGACAGGGAAACAAATGCATTAAGCACTTTTTCATCCTTGCCCAGAAGTTCATCCTTGAGCGCACTGCACTGCGCCAGCAGATCTGCGTCGTTGAAACCGGCAAAATCGGTCTCACGTACGAAATCTTTCTTCATAGGCGCATCTTCAAGCGCTTTTACACTGATCGCACGGCTCTTCAGAGAGTCATTTACACGGACCGCCTCGATGATCTTCTGTGCCAGTGCCTGCTTGTCACCGGAGATATCATCGAGAGAGTACTCGTAAAAAGCACCCCCGTCGTGCAGCTTGACAACGAAACCGCATTCACCTTCACCGTCACGGATGGAGGAACTGCTGCGGGTCACAGTATAGGCGGTAGAGCGGACATCGGTACCCAAAACGCTCACATAGGCGAAGTATGGGCTCAGGGCTGCGACCAGGTCGGCACAGTCCTTCCGCTTGCCGTCAAGATACGCGGAAAATGGCATATAACAAACCTCCTTAGAATGGATTCAAGATTATCAGGTGGCTTCGGCCATCAGCTGCTGTTTGCTGAACTGCAGAGTATACAGCTGATAATACATGCCTTTCTGGTGCAGAAGCTGCTGGTGATCGCCCTGCTCGCGGATCTGTCCATCAGACAGAACAATGATATTGTCCGCGTGCTGGATCGTGGACAGACGGTGCGCAACGATCAGCATGGTGCCGATGTTCTTGATCTTTTCCAGGGAATCCTGGATTAGAAGCTCGGTCTCCGTATCGATATTCGCGGTCGCCTCATCCAGAATGATCACGGAAGGCTTATGGATGATCGTGCGTGCAAAACTGAGCAGCTGGCGCTGTCCGGCGGAGAAGTTATTGCCGCGCTCACGTACGATTTCATCCAGACCGTTATCCAGACGGTTGATGAATTTATCTGCATTCACATACCGGCAGGCAGCCATGACTTCCTCATCACTGATGCCTTCCTCACGCAGCAGGATATTGCTGCGGATATCGCCGCTGAAGAGGAATACATCCTGCAGCATCTGCCCGAAATGCTTGCGCAGACTGCTGATCTTGATCTTCTTGATATCGATGCCGTCAATCAGGATCTGGCCTTTCTGAATATCATAGTTGCGGCAGATCAGGGAAAGGATCGTGGTCTTGCCTGAACCGGTCGCACCTACAAAGGCGACGGTCTGGCGCGGCAGGATATGGAAGGATACGCCCTTGAGCACCCATTCATTCGGCTTATAGGCAAACCAGACATCCTTGAACTCTATCTCACCGCGGATGTTCTCTAGCTCAATCGCGCCTTCTGTATCAACCACTTCGGGTACGATGTCAAGAATCGTGAAGATCTTTTCCGCAGACGCAAAGGAACGCTGCAGCATATCGAACTGCTCGGCCAGCGTCTGGATGGGGTTAAAGAACTTCGAGATATACATGTAGAACGTAACGATCACGCCGCTGGTCAGGACCTGTCCGAGATAGCTTTCGCCACGGATGCTGCTGCGTCCGCCCAAGTACAGAAGGCACATGACGGAAGATATGTAGAGCATATAGACCATTGGACGGAAGATGCTGAAGACCAGCATGCGTGCCTGCTTTGCACGCTTAAGCGTACGGCTCTTTTCAAGGAAGTCTTCCATTTTGCGGTCTTCGCGGTTGAAGATCTGAGTGATCTTGATACCGGAGAGGTTTTCGCTCAGGTAGGTATTGATGTCTGTAGTCGCATCATTGACTCTGCGATGAACCTTGCGTGAGAACTTGCGGAAGATTACTGTGAAAAGTACCACGAACGGAACAAAGCAGAGGACCATCAGGGTAAGCGAGACGTTCAGTGCGAGCATGGCACCCAGCACGCCGAAAATGACCAGTGTATTCTTAGCCAAGGTGACAAGGATGTTTGTGAACATGTAGGAGATCGCATTGGGGTCATTGGAAACCCTGGTGACCAGCTTGCCAACGGGGAGATTGTTCAGCTGCTCATGGCTGAGCTGCTCTACGTGCGTGAAGACATCCAGACGGATTGCAGACAGGATCTTCTGACCGGTCTTCTGAAGCACCATGGCCTGAACATAGGTACAGATCAGACTGATGATCAGAATGCCGGCATAAACAACGACGATAGCGAACAGATAACTCAGTTCAAACGTGCCTTTTACAGTCTCTTCAATATGTCCTACCAGCAGAGGAGAGACCAGGTCATACACGATGGAGAAGAGCATGACCAGGAAGACGATCGCGAAGTTCTTGCGGTAGGGCTTGGCATAGCGAAGCAGACGGCGGACGATTTCACGGTCGGCCATATGGCGGTCGAAGCCCATCGACTCCTTCTTATTCTTTTCAAGAGCAAAGACGAGGGAGAAACCGATAGCGAACAGGGCGATTACGACACCGACGATGAGAAGCGGCGTATACTCACTCATGCTGCACACCCCCTTCTTCTTCAAGCTTCTGCAGCTCGACCATCTTACGGTATTCAGGACATGTCTCAATCAGTTCATCATGCCGTCCGGCGGCAGCCAGGCGTCCGTTGTCTATGAACAGGATCAGGTCCATCTTTTCAATCGTTGTAATCCTGTGCGCGATCAGCAGGGTGGTCTTTCCTGCGCGTGTCGCGTGCAGGTTCTGCAGGATATTCTTCTCCGTCTTGGTATCTACTGCGGAAACCGAGTCATCCAGGATCAGGATCGGTGCGTTGCGCAGCAGTGCGCGCGCAATCGAAATACGCTGTTTCTGGCCGCCGGACACGGTCACGCCGCGCTCGCCGAGCACAGTGCTGTAACCCTGCTGGAATTCGGTAATGTTGTCATGAACATCGGACAGACGGGCGGCTTCGGTAACTTCCTCATGATCGAAGTCCTTCATGCCGAAAGCAATATTATGTTCGATCGTATCCGAGAAAAGGAAGTTGTCCTGCGGGACGTAAGCACAGCCCTCACGCAGTGAATGGATCGTGATTGAATTCACGTCATGACCGTCGATGAACAGCGTACCATCCGGTACGTTGTATGTGCGCAGGATCAGGTCTACCAGCGTTGTTTTGCCGCTGCCTGTCTTGCCGACGATACCTACGCTCTGACCGGCCTTGATGGTGAAGGAGACATCTTCCAGCGCATCAAACTCACCGTCCGGATAACGGAATGTGAGGTGACGGAATTCGATGTCACCGCGGATGTTCTCCAGCGGTTTCGCATCCGGACGATCCTTGACGTCCACCTTGGCATCCAGAAGTTCACCGATGCGCTCCAGCGATGCCTTGCCGCGGCTGGTCATGTCGATCAGTTCCGAAATGGCCATGATCGGCCATACGACAGAGGTGAAATAGCCGATAAATTCTACAAGCTGGCCGGCATTGAAGATGCCGCGGTATACCAGATATCCGCCATAGCCAAGGATGATGCAAATAACGCTCTCAACGAAAAGCGTGACCAGAATACGCAGCAATACAGCTGCCTTGGTATGGTCAACATTGGCTTTCTCGTTCTCAATATTGATCTCTTTGAAAGCCATGAGCTCCTTGGTTTCCTTGACGAAAGCCTTGATGACTGCGATGCCGGAAAAGCTTTCCTGAGAGAAGTCGGAAAGCTTGGAGAACGCGGCCTGACGAATGTCCCACTTCTTTTCCATGTAACGGCCTACGACTGTAGCGACAGCCAGCAGCAGTATCATGGGGATCAGGGAAAACAGAGCCAGGAACCCGTTCATGCGGAACATCTTGCTGATCGCGAGCACACCAAGGGCCAGCGCGTCAAAAAGCATCATGATGCCCCAGCCAAAGCATTCCTGAACGGTATCCAGGTCGTTGGTAAACAGGCTCATGAGGTTGCCGACCTTGTTCACCTGATAGTATTGCCGGCTCAGGTTCTTGGCATTGTCGAACATCGAGTCGCGCAGGTCGGATTCCACACGGATGGCACAGCCGATAAACATGATACGCCAGATGAAGCGTCCGACCACGACGGCAAGAATGATCGAGACCATGGGCATGCAGATGCGCTTCAGCAGGAAGTCCATGTCAAACGCGACATGTACGCCGTTTTCAATAATATAGCCCTGGTTCATACCGTTAATGACCATCTGGTACAGATTGGGAACCAGCAGCTGCAGATAGTCAACAGACAGAAGGGCTATCACACCCAGCAGCAGAAGCGGGCCATATTTCAGATAGTAGCGGTTGATGTGCTTGCCGAAAATCATAATGCACAGTTCCTCCGGAAGCCTTGGTTAAAAAAACGAAATTCCTAAATATTATACGACTCTGAAATGTGTTTATCAAGCCAGACAACAATGGAAAAACAGAAAATGGATTAAATATAGGAATAAAAAAGCCCCGGGAGTGGTGCAAACCCACCTCCGGGACGGACAGGCGATAAGTATCAGTAATTGGATATTCTATGCATCGAATAATCATTGCGGTTGAGTATGGCCTGATCAAAGCTCTTCTGCACCAGTTCATGCTTGAGGTCCTGATAATCGCGCTCAAACCACAGGTTCTCAAATTCATTGGGATCATTCTGCAGATCGTAGAGTTCACCGTAATTCTCACCGTGATATGAGACCAGCTTGAAGCGTCCGTCAAAATACATGGTGGCGCTGATGTTCTGATGACTGCGGGCCAGGCAATGATAGAACTCACTGTATACTGAATCGTGATGATGATCAGGAGAAGCTTCTCCGGTCAGAATTCCCTTCAGGCTCTTGCCTTTCATCCAGAAGGGGATCTCCATTCCCGCCAGGTCAAGCAGTGTAGGCGCAACATCCATGAGCTCGACCAGTGCATCTGACCTGACGCCGCACTGGATATGCCCGGGCCAGGAAATGATCAGCGGTACATGCGTCAGCGCCTCATAGAAGTAGGCTCCTTTCCAATACAAACCATGGTCGCCCAGCATTTCGCCGTGATCGCTCATGAAGATCACCAGCGTGTTTTCGCGCAGGCCGTTCTCATCCAGATAGTCGACCAGGCGTCCCACCTGGTCATCGATGAGTTCGATCTCGGCGTAATAGTCACGGGTACGTTCGCGCTTCTGATCATCCGTCATACCGATCACGCTTTCGGCACTTCCGCCCTGTCCGCCATGTATGTAGTCATACTGCTGATGCGGGGGCTTGTTGTCCATCTCGCCGTCCTTCCAGAGCGGAAGCGGCATATCTGCGATATTCAGCTTATCTTTGTATTCCTGAGGAGGATCGAGCGGGGGATGGGGATCGAAGGTATTGATGCTGATCAGCCAGCCGCCTTCCTTGCCTTTCTGCTCTTCTATAAAGCGGATCGCTTCATTCGTACACCATGTCGTCTGATGCAGTTCGGCACGGATGCCGCTGCGCAGACCGCCTGTACCGATTTTATCGACGAAAGAGGTGGCAGAGTCGCTGTTGACGGCGTATTCGGAGCTCCAGTCATAGCCATTGTCCTTCAGCCATTTCTGATAGCTGTTGATGCCGTACTCCCAGTCGTCATAAGGATGGTGGCTCCACTCAAAGAAACTGTATCCGTCGTCCCCGCGCTTTTCCATACGATGGAAAGCAGCAGTGAGATGCAGCTTGCCTGCCAGCCCGCAGGTGTATCCGGCATCCGCGAACAGCTTGGTTACTAGCGTTTCATCCTTGGAGAAATTATCATTACCGTTAAAGAACATTTTGGTCGCGCAGGGATATTTGCCTGTCAGGAAAGAAGCACGGCTCGGTGTGCAGATAGGCGCCTGGCAGTAAGCGCGGCTGAACATCACGCCTTCGCGGGCCAGACGGTCGATATTCGGGGTATGGATGGCGGTGTTTCCCATGCAGGTCAGAGTATCATAACGCTGCTGGTCAGTGCAGTACCATACGATATTCATCGGCTTCTGAGGCATATCTTTTCCTTCTTTCCGGTAGCTCGGTTTTCTGCTATCATTCTATCAGAAAGGACAGGGGTTTTCAACGAAAGAAATATATAAGATAAACGGCAGGAATCCAGGATACCGTGTCGAAAACACATAAGAATAATAAGGTTGGAGGCAAATAATATGAGGACTACTTGTACGACGGGCCCGATCGTATCCCTGGTTGGTCAGGATGAAGCCATTCGTCTGATTGCAAAGGGCGGCTATGACTGCCTGGATTTTTCGTTGGGTAATCTGACTCGTGAGGACAGTCCCTGGCTCGAACCGGATTACAAGGAAAAGGCTGCGCATGTTGTGGAGCTGTGCAAAAAGTACGGTATCTGCGTGGGGCAGTCGCATACGCCTTTCAAGTTCCGCTGGGAAGACCCGAAGGAATATGAGAAGATGGCGATTCCGAACACGATCCGGTCTCTCGAAGTCTCCGCACTGATCGGCGCACCCATTGCCATCGTGCATCCCCTGCACCATTTGGAGTATGCTGATTACGGCAGCATGGAATATGATCAGAACATTGAGTTCTATCGTATGCTCCTGCCCTATGCAAAGAAGTTCGGTATCAAGATCGCTACTGAGAATATGTTCCAGTATGACACAAAAGGCAATACGATCCGCGACATGTATGCTGAGATCGATGAGCTCAAGCGCGCGATGGATACAATTGCGGACGATGACCTTGTGCTTTGCGTGGATGTTGGTCACTGCGGACTCGGCCGCTGCTGCACGCCGGGTGAGATGATCCGTGCATTGGGACACGATTACGTCAAAGCGTTGCATATCCATGACAATGATAATCTGCGTGACCGTCATACTGTTCCGTTCCTGGGCGTTCTGGATTGGGATGATATCTGCAGTGCTCTGCGTGATATCCGCTATGACGGCGATTTCTGCATGGAAGTGCTGGGCGGATACTACGGCCGCTTCACTGATCCGGAACTGCTGGTGAAGGCGATTGCCTTTGCAAATGACATCGGCAAGTATCTCTGCAAGAAGATCGAAGGCTGATCCTTCGTAAGCCGATTACTGATATATAAGATTACCCCTTGCTGTAAGACTGAAACGGTCCAGCAGCAGGGGGTATTATTTATCACGTCAGGAAATGACTGCTTGTATTATTCCCAAAGCTTCAGCTGTTCACGCATCCATCCGTATACGTCCATCCGGTATACTTTTGAAAGATTTTCCCGTGCAAGCACATCTGCACATTTGCCACATGACACACAGTGGCCATCATCCAGCAGGACGGCGTGTGTGCCATAGCGCAGCGCAAGCCCGAGATCATGGACGACGGACAGCACAGCATGCCCCGGCTGTTCGCGCCAGCTGTCAATCAGGTCAAATATGCGCTGCTGATAAGGCAGATCCAAATGATTGGCAGGCTCATCCAGTACGAGAAGGTCCGGCTGCTGTGCGAATACCTGCGCCAGGAATGCGCGCTGAAGCTCACCGCCGGACAGAGTCAGTATGTTCGTGTGCCGATATCCTTCCATGCCAGTCAGCTCCAGTGCATGGGCAACAGCTGCGTCGCCATCCGCATCACGGTGAGACAGAAATCCACGGGTATGCGCATAGCGCCCCAATCGAACGATCTCTTCCACGGTATAGGCATACTGCACACTATGCTGCTGTGACAGGAAGCCGATCCTCCGGGCACGCTCAGCTGGTTTCATGGCATTCAGAGGATGCCCCTGGAGCGTAAAGATCCCGGTGTAAGGGACGTTCTGCGCAAGTGCACGGATCAGCGTGCTTTTACCGGCACCATTGGGACCAACCAACATCAGCCACTGATTCTCTTCCAGGGTAAATGACAGCGAATCGAGGGCGGTGCGTGTGCCGTAGCGGACAGTAATCTGTTCAGCCTGAAGCATTATTTCGCCCCCTTCCGTGTGCGGTAGAAGATCAGTACGAAGGCGACCGCGCCGACCAGGGACGTGACCACGCCGACAGACAGCTCAATGGGACGCAGCAGGGTGCGCGCAATCAGGTCTGCCAGCATCAGGAAGATCGCGCCAAAGTACATCGAGGCAGGCAGCAGACGCCGGTGATCGGGGCCGATCAGCATTCTTGCTGCATGTGGGGTGACGAGACCGATGAACGCGATGGTTCCGCCAATGGATACGCATACGCCGATCAGTATGGATACGGTGATCAGGACAGTGAGCTTGACTCGTTTTACGGATACGCCTATCTGCTGCGCATTCTCCTCTCCGATCGCAAAGGCATTCAGTTCTTCACGCAGGTGCAGAAGGACAGCACCGCCCAGAAGCAGTGCAACAGTCATCATCAGGACATGAGTATAATTGCTGCCCGCAAGGGATCCCATAGTCCAGAAAGTAACAGACTTGATCTTGTCGCCCGAGAAGGAAATGACCAGGTTGATGAGGCTTGACGCGAACATCGAAAAAATGACGCCGATCAGGATAATGGAATGTGTAGCGAGGGAACGGTCCAGGGTATATGCCAGAGAGAGAATGAACATCAGTGAACCGAAAGCAAACAGCATCGCCATGCCTGTCGTGCCCGCATATGGCAGTCCCGGGACCGAAATGCCGAAGGCCAGCGCAAGCGCTGCTCCCAGCGACGCACCGGATGATACGCCAAGCGTGGAGCCGTCTGCCAGGGGATTGCGCAGCAGCCCCTGCATGGCTGCACCGCTCAGCGAAAGAGAAGCTCCGCACAGAGCGACGCAGAGTACACGCGGCAAACGAATGGACAGCAGGATGGAGCGGTATGTACTGCCCTGCGCTGCTTTCCCCAAGAGCGCATTCCAGAAAACGCTGAGCGTATCGCGGAGCGGGATCGAGACACTGCCCAGACATACGCACATCAAAAGCACTGCCAGCAGGATCAGCAGGCAGAATAGGTGCGAAGCGAGGGTAAAGCCTTTTTTACGCATAAATGCCTCAGGATAGAAAAAGGGAACAGCGCTGACGCAGCTGTTCCTTTATGAATAAATCAGAATTCGACGCTGCCTGTCGTGCGGGGGAAGGGCAGTACGTCACGGATGTTGCTGACACCGGTCAGGTACATGATCAGGCGCTCGAAGCCCAGACCGAAACCGCTGTGCGGCGCGCTGCCAAACTTGCGCAGCTCCAGATACCACCAGTAGCTGTCCTTGTCCAGTCCCAGCTCATCCATGCGCGCAGTCAGCTTTTCAAGAGAATCCTCACGCTGGCTGCCGCCGATCAATTCGCCGATGCCGGGCACCAGTACGTCCACGGCGGCAACTGTCTTGCCGTCATCGTTCTGCTTCATGTAGAACGGCTCGATTTCCTTGGGATAGTTGAATACGCAAACGGGACGGCCGAAATGCTTTTCAGCCAGGTAGCGCTCATGCTCTGTCTGCATGTCCATGCCCCAGTAAGCGCCATATTCGAACTGCTCGCCGCTGTTCTTAAGGATCTCGATCGCATCGGTATAGCTGACGCGTGCGAAATCGCTGTCGCGCACATGGGTCAGGCGCTCAATGAGTCCCTTGTCAACAAAATTATTCAGGAACTCGAGCTCTTCCGGGCAGCGCTCCATGACGTCGCCGATCACATAGCGAACCATGGCTTCAGCGAGTTCCATGTCATCTTCGAGGTCTGCAAAGGCGATCTCAGGCTCGATCATCCAGAACTCGGCCGCATGGCGCTGGGTGTAACTCTTCTCGGCGCGGAAAGTGGGGCCGAAAGTATAGATATTGCGGAAAGCCATGCAGAAGGCTTCGCCGTTCAGCTGACCGGATACGGTCAGATTGGCGGGCTTGCCAAAGAAGTCTTCCTTGAAATCCACATTGCCCTTGTCATCACGCGGCGGATTTCCGGCATCCAGAGTGGTGACACGGAACATTGCGCCTGCGCCTTCAGCATCACTGGCTGTGATCAGCGGCGTATGCACGTATACGAAGCCACGCTCGCCAAAGAAGCGGTGGATGCTCTGTGCCGCGACCGAACGGACGCGGAACACCGCACTGAACAGGTTGGTACGCGGGCGCAGATGTGCTTGTGTGCGCAGGTATTCGACAGTATGACGCTTCTTCTGCAGCGGGTAGGAAGGATCAGCCATGCCGACGATTGTGACCTTATCGGCTTTCAGCTCGAATGGCTGTTTCATTTCAGGTGTCAGGCGCAGCGTGCCTTCCACGCAGATGGCACTGCCCAGGGTGACCTTGACGACCTCACGGAAGTCGGGCACACTTTCGTCCAGGACGATCTGCAGGTTCTTAAAGAAACTGCCGTCATTCATTTCAATAAAGGCAAATGCCTTGCTGTCACGCACGGTGCGCACCCAGCCGGATACGGCGATCTTGCTTCCGTCAGCAGGTGTGCTGCGGTACAGATCATGGATCAGATAGCTTTCCATCGGTTTACTCCTCTTTCTGTATGATTAATATGCTTTTTACTGTCCAAGCAGGGCTGCGCCGATAATTCCGGCATCATTGCCCAGAGAAGCGAGCCGGAGCTCAGGCTGCTTCAGGGTGGGATAGAACAGGTATTCAGGCAGCCTGTCCTTGACACCATTCAGCAGGAAATCCCCGGCACGGCTGACGCCGCCGCCCAGAATGATCATGTCCGGGTCAAAGAAGGAGATGACGTTATTGACGGCGAGTGCCAGGTAATGCGCATACTTGTCGAACACATCCAAGGCAACGGGATCGCCTGCCTTTGCGGCATCGAAAACGATCTTGGCATTGATCTTTTCGGGATCACCGTTCACGGCTGTCATGATCGCGTTCTCAGGATTCTTTGCACAGGCTTCCTTTGCCATACGGATGATGGCGGATGCGGAACAGTAGCGTTCCGTACAGCCGCGCTTGCCGCAGGTGCACAGGTCGCCGCCGGCAACCAGGACCGTATGCCCGATCTCAGAGCCTGCACCGTGTTCGCCGGCCCAGATCTTCCCATTCAGAACGATGCCGCCGCCGACGCCCGTACCCAGCGTCAGGAATACGCTGCTGTTCGTCCCGCGACTGACGCCGGCCTGATGCTCAGCCCAGCCCGCGACTGTGGCGTCATTGTCCATGAAGACAGGCTTGTCGATGTATTTGCGGAACTCCGCTTCCATCGGAATATCATGCCAGCCCAGGTTCGTGCAGAAGACGATGACACCGTCGATGGCAACGCCGGGAATCCCGATGCCGATCGAGGCTACTTCATCTTCGGAAATCTTTGCGTTCTCAATGGCACGCTTTGTGCAAAGAGCCATATCGCGTATGACATCCTGATAGGGACGCTGCGCCAGCGTCGGGGTCTCTGCCTTGGCAATAATGCGGCCTTCGCTGTCTACCACTCCGACGGCGATATTGGTACCGCCCAGGTCGATGCCGATATAATACATACCGCTCAGCTCCTTCTGTGATTATTTCCGATTCTGCATTTTCTGCTGCATCATTTCGTTGGTGCGCCGATCCAGTTCCTGTGCGGCGGAATACCCCATGCGCTTAAGGCTGAAGTTCCGTGCCGCTACCTCAATAATGATAGCCAGATTGCGGCCGGGCTTGATCGGCAGTACAATGCGGGGAAGACGTACGTCCATGATCGAAGTATATTCGTCATTCAGACCGAAACGGTCGTATTCCTTCTGCTCTTCCCATTTTTCCAGATGGACGACCAGGTCGATCGATTTGCTCATCAGCACCGAGCCGATGCCGAACATAGCCTTGATATCAATGATCCCGATACCGCGGATCTCCATGAGGTGGCGAACCATTTCGGGAGATTCTCCGATCAGACGGTCATCCGTGACCTTGCAGATATCGACGACATCATCCGCGACCAGCTGATGACCGCGCTTGATCAGTTCCAGTGCCGCTTCGCTCTTACCGACTCCGCTGCGGCCCGTGATCAGCACGCCGACGCCGAATACATCCAGCAGTACGCCGTGCATTGTAGTGCGCGGTGCCAGACACTGGCGAAGATAGGTGATGACGTTTATAAATACGCGCGTGGTAATCAGGTCACTCTGCAATACGGGGACGTCTTTTTCGCGGGCCAGCTGCAGCAGCTCTTCAGGCGGCTGCATTCCGCGGCTGATGATCACACAGGGGATGGGATAGGAGAAATATGTGCGCAGACGTTCCAGACGCAGATTATTGTCCAGAGAATCCAGATAGGACATCTCGGCCTTGCCGATCACCTGAGGACGTTTGTTGGCGAAATTCTCATAGAAGCCGGCAAGCTGCAGACCGGGACGGTTGATGTCTGCGGAATCTATAGGCATCTCCTCGTGGGTGGTAGGTACAAGAACGCGCAGTTCGAGTGCCTTGATAAAATCCGCCGTACGTATCATCGCTTTCCGCCTCCTTTCATATTAACCCAAACATTATAGCATAAGCGGATAGTGAATGCCAAGAATAATACAATTTCAACAGAAATGTAAAACTTAGTACGGAGTACGTAATAATTTCGTTGCAATTTTGGCCCAAATCCAGTACAATAAAGGCAGTATTGCACATGGGGAGGAACGCGTATGACGGAGATCCTGAAGAATCTGGCGGGGAGCCTTGGCGACTTTATTATTTACGGCGCCATTGCTGTCATAACGCTGGTCGGCTTTGCAAAATGCATCCTCCCCGGCCGGCGCTGTGCGCATATCCTCCGCCGTGCCGTACACCAGCTGGAGATGATGACGCTGCGGGATGGTTCGCATACCATCTGGCAGGATCCGCAGTTCCTTGGCAAGACCATGCAGACGGCCTGGAAGCGGTTCCTTGTGAATGCGGAACAGCTGGACAGCCGCGGCATCAACTGCGATGTGGAAGACTATATCAATGACGATACGGTGATCTATGCACACTGCCATACACAGCTGGGTGACGTACTGCCGGGCATCCTGACGTCACTGGGCATCCTGGGCACATTTATCGGTCTGGTCCGCGGCCTGGGTGCGCTGGATCTGACCAGCGCAGACAATACCATGGCCGGCATCTCGAAAATGATCAGCGGCATGAACTTTGCGTTCGGCACCTCGATCGCGGGCTGCGCCTGTTCCCTGATCTTCAATGTGCTCAACCGTGCAGCTATCGGCTCCACACAGAACGCCATTGATGAGTTCTATGACGCATTTACCGAATTTGTCATGCAGCGTCCGCTCAATGACAATGTCCAGGTCATCTGCCAGCAGGAAGACCAGGCGGCTTTCCTGCGCCATGCTGTGACTGAGCTTGGCCAGAAGATGAGCGAGGGCGTGAGCGAGGCAGTGAACCGCAGCATGACGCCTGTCACACAGTCGGTCAGCCAGTTCCTGGCTGCCGAGACGCAGACGCAGCTTGAAGGCCTGGATAAGATCGTCACGAACTTTGTCATCCATATGAACGGTGCACTGGACGGACAGTTCGTGCGCCTTGGTCAGACGCTGTCTGCCATCAACCAGGCGCAGCAGATGGATTACAATACACTGAACGGTTCCATGGAAGCGGCATCGGCGATCATGGGAAGCATGCAGCAGATCAGTACGACCATGCAGGCGATCGCAACACGATTTGAAAGCTATGCAGGGGAGACCGAGGCCGGTCGTGAGCAGCAGGAAGAATTTGCGCAGCGGATGCAGGGCCTGATTTTCGGTATGCATGCCGCGGCTCAGGAGCAGACGGATTACGTACTGACACTGCGTGCGGGACATGATGCACTGCAGAATGATATGCAGCAGTATGCGCAGTGGAGCGGCCGGGTGCTTGAAGCCGTACAGCAGCAGTCCGGGGATACGACGGAAGCTTCCCAGAAGGCAGCTGCCGCTATGAAGGAAAGCAGCCGCGTACTCAGCGAAAGCTATTCCTCCTTTGTCGAGAATATCAGCGCAGGCCTGGCGCGGAGCATGGGCCTGTTTGAAGAAAACATGCATGCTGCGCTGAATCTGCTGGATGGCAAACTGGCGAGTATTGAAAAAACAGCGCAGGCAGCACAGAACGGTTTCAAGGCCAAGAATGAGCAGCTGACGGAGGGTACGGATGGATTGCTGCAGTCGCTGTCCCGCCTTCAGCGTGCGCTGGACGATATGACCAAGTGCGTAGCTAAGACGGATCCGGATGTGAAGGAGGAGGCTTAAGGCCATGATGACACACCGGAGCAGAACGCGCGGGCGTTCAGCAGGGGATGGGGGAACGCACTGGATATCCTATTCGGATATGATGGCGTCCCTGCTGCTGATCTTCATCCTGGCCGTCGTGCTGAGCATTTATAATTACTATCAGCTGCTGGAGACCAAGACGAGAGAGCTCGGCGAGCAGCAGGCTCAGCTTGACGCTGCACAGGTCGTACTTGCGCAAAAGGAATCAGACCTTGAAACGACGCGCGTGGAACTGATGGGCAAGCAGGAAGAACTGGCTGCAATCCAGATTCAGCTGGACACCAAGGAGCAGGACCTGAATGCTGCGCAGATCCAATTGAGCGAACGCGAGGAAGAGAATGAACGCCTTCTCGCACAGATCGTGATCAAGGAAAACGATCTGGCGGATCAGCAGAACCGCATCGATGCGCTTCAGCTCGTACTGGCCGCGCAGGAAAAGGAACTGAACAGTTATCAGATGCAGATCAGCGACCTGCTCGGAGTGCGTACGCGCATCGTGCATGAACTGAGGAATGCACTGTCGTCATCCGGCATCTCCGCTACGGTAGACGCGAACACCGGTGATATCATCCTGGACAGCACACTGATGTTTGAAGTCAACAGTTCAGATATCAGTGAGGAAGGCCTGGCCCAGCTGGACCGTCTGATCCCTGTATACCTGGGCGTACTTCTGCGTCCGGAATACAGCGAGTATGTGGCTGAGATCATTATCGAAGGCCATACAGACTCCACCGGCAGTTATATGCGAAACCTGGAACTCTCGCAGGAACGCGCACTGAATGTGGCGAAATATTGTGTGAATCTGTCCACGCTTTCTTCCGCGCAGAAAGCTCAGCTGAGAAAGATCATTACTGCGCAGGGCAGGGCGGATTCCGACCTCGTGTATGACGGCTTCGGCAGGGAAGACCCGCAGCGCAGCCGCCGCGTTGAAATCAAATTCCGACTGAAAGATACAGAAATGATCGAGCGTATGAGCGAGATCCTATCTGATTTGGAGTAATTGTAATGAAGTATGCCGCAATCGTGATGGCCTTGCTGGTGATAGCAGGAGCCGTACTTGGAATCTATACTGCTGCCAATGCCCGTATACAGATAGAGTCTGTCAGCCTGACTGCTGCTTCCGGTGAAGAGAAGCAAACGGAATTCGCCAAGCTGCAGCAGGCAATGGACAATGGTGCGCTGATCGGTACACCATTTACGGAGACCCTGACCGGCAATAGTTCTGATTACAGCTTTTTCACCTATACATTCCGCCTGAAGAACGGCGGACTGATCGATGCTGAAATGGTGGAGATCCAGCCCGTACCGACCAATGGCGATGTGCTTTGCTATACCTCACTGGACAGCAGCCAGGCCGCAGCGGAACTGACTGTGAAAGCAGGCAAGGAACGTGATGCCTGGTGCGTGGTTCTGACCAGCAGGCAGAACCAGGAACAGCATCTGGTGACACGAAGCTTTCGCATTACCTATTATATATGGGGTGTGGCAAAATCTACCGTTGTGACGTATAATTAAGAAAAAAAGAAGAGACAAGTTGGAGGGGAATTGTATGCTCTATCGTATAGCTGTGATCATTCTGGCTGTGTGCTTCACGCTCAGTGCGATACCGGCATTGGCGGAAGAGATCACTCTGAACAATATGGATCTTTCCACCCCGCTCAAAGCGACGCTGAAAAAGATCGTTAGTCTGACAGGTGAAGATACCCGTGAACACCGTCACTACCATGTGCAGCAGGGCAGCTGTACGGATGGCACGTATGGATACATGATCCTGGAAAGCCAGACAGTTTACAAGGGCTCACTCTGGAAAGTGAATCTGTCGGATGGCTCTGTGGTGGACTGCGTATATGATCTTCCGATCGATCACGGAAACGATATGACCTATAACTCCAAGACCGGGAAACTGATCGTCGTTCACAATAAGCCGAATTACGATACCATCAGCATAATCGATCCGGAAACTCTGCAGGTTGAGGAGACGCGCAAGCTCTCCCGCAATATGTACAGCATTACTTATAATGAAGAAAAAGATCAGTATGCCATCGGCATCAGCGGCAATTATAATTTCGCCATCCTGGATGCTGACTTCAATGAAATAGCATTCTACACCGGCAAGGATACCGGCCTGGTAAAGCAGGGCATGGACAGCGACAGCCGCTATATCTACTTCCCCCAGAATTCGAAGGATAATTCCATCAATCGCATTCAGGTTTATGACTGGGACGGCAACTACATCGATTACATCCGCGTGGCCGCGTATCAGGAGATCGAGAGCATGTTCCATATTGGCGATGACCTGTACATCTGCTTTAATGCCAGTGGCGGATATCTGTTCAAAGCTACACTTGCACCCGATACTATGGCACGCTGACAGGAATCCGGCAAAGAAAAACTAACATTCCATCATTATAACAGCACGGTTTACGCAACTGTGCTGTATTTGTGTGTTTTACATAGAGCTGACAGATGCTGTCTTTTTGGCAGATCTTCTTGAATAGCGAGGCAAAGTGTGTGATAATAATGCTGTTAACAGAATGGACAAAGACATATAATGATATTGTGGAAGCCCCGCCGTATCTATTACGGCGAAACTGAATACTGCATCAATTAGTATGAAGAAAAAGAGAAACTGGAGGAAATAATATGCTGCGTCGTTTTGCTTCGATCATTCTGGTGCTGAGCCTTATCCTATGTGCTGCTTCCGCGCTGGCGGATAATATCACGCTGAGCAATATGGATCTTTCCACACCGATCAAGGCGACACTGAGAAGGATCACACAAATATCCGGTGAAGATACACGCGAGCACCGCCATTACCGCGTGCAGCAAGGCAGCTGTACTGACGGCACATATGCCTATATGATCCTGGAAAGCCAGACGGATTATAAGGGTTCGCTTTGGAAAGTGGATCTGGCAGACGGCCATGTCGTTAACTGCGTGTATGGCCTTCCGATCGGCCATGGCAATGATATGACCTATAATCCCAAGACAGGTATGCTGATCGTCGTCCATAACAAACCGGATTACGATACAATCAGCATGATCGATCCGGAAACTCTGGAGATAGTGGAGACACGCAAGCTTACCGAGAATATGTTCTGCATCACCTATAACGAAGAAAGAGACCAGTATGTAGTTGGTATCAGCGGGGGATACAACTTCTCCATCCTGGACGCGGACTTCAACGTGGTTGCGTTTAAGGTAGCCAGGAATACCGGCCTGGTAACACAGGGAGCGGATTGTGACAGCCGCTATATCTATTTCCCGCAGTGTTCGAAAGACAACTCTGTCAACCGGATCCAGGTATATGACTGGGACGGAAATTATATCGACTACATCCGTGTCTCAGGCTATCAGGAGATCGAGAGCATGTTCCATGTTGATGATGACCTGTATATCTGTTTCAATGCCCAGGGCGGTTATCTGTATAAGGCAAAGCTCGAACCCGATACTCTGGCCCGCTGATCTTGCATGCTTTAAGTTTCTGATTAAGCGTATCACTAATTTCCGATCCCCCAACTTTCTTCAACCATATAAGAGCTTCAGCCATGAAGTCTGATTAATCAATTCTTTCGGAGTAACATTGATTTCTGACTTCGCTTTCTCTGACTGCGAACCAATGCTTCGTGAATAATTGCGGAGCTGAGGCTCGCTTTTCTTTTCTTGCATTTCTTTAGCTGTTTTTGTATAATTATTACAAAATAAACTGCTGAAAAACCAAGCGACGATAAATACATCCATACCTATGACTTTTGCGGAGGGAATATATGTCAAGGCTTCAATACAGGCTGCCGATTGGAACAGATCCGAGAGGACGGCAGAAGATTTACTTTTGCTGTCATCCGGATGATTTTGATACGTATTTTGATGTGATTTGCAAGGATATTTTTGCAAAGGAAGAAAACTGTGTCATTTTCTACGAATCAAACTCAGATGAAGATTATGACCGTGAAGAACTGCTGTTTCAGCTCGCAGAGATGCAGCTGTTTGTTGTTCCCGTAACGGAAAAACTCCTGACAAAGAAAAGTCGTGCGCTAGAGCTGGAGATTCCATTTGCACTTGGAAAAATTACAGCAGCAGATAAAATATGCCATCATATTGCGGTGCTGCCCATACTGATTGGAAGCGGTCTTTCCGATCTGTTCAATCGAACGGAACCGTTTGTCGGTCTGCAGTATCTTGAGCGTTATCCTCAGGATACGACAGCACTGAGCTATGAGGAAAAGCTTGAAAGGTATCTGCGTTCTGTCATAATCAGCAACGATGAGGACAAGAAGATCCGCAGCGAGTTCAGGGCGGATATTTTTCTGAGTTATCGCAAAATAGACCGTGTATTGGCGCGAAAACTGATGAAAAAGATACACGGCAGGACACTGTGCCGGGATGTATCTATCTGGTATGACGAATACCTGGTCCCGGGTGAGAACTGGGAGGATGCCATCAATAATGCATTGGCTTCCTCTGATCTGTTTGTACTGAATGTGACGCCAAGACTCCTGGAAGCGAACAATTATGTTCTGGAAAAAGAATATCCGAATGCTATGAGTTCTGGGAAGCCTGTTTTGCCTGTTATAACGGAAGACACGGATATAGAACAGCTGAAACTCAAGTATGATCAGATTGAAAGGCAACTGATTGAAGATAAAGATTCTGACTTGCTGGAAAAAGGATTGATCTGGGGGCTTGTCAGCAGGGCAGGCAAGAAAGAGCTGCTGACTCCGGATGACAGGTCGGGGCATCTGTATTATATCGGCCTGGCCTATAAGAACAGCGTTGGTGTTGAAGCTGATTCCGAAAGAGCGCTCGACCTGCTGAAAGATGCCGGGGAAAAAGGCAGCCGGAAAGCATATCTGACACTGGGAAGAATGTTTGAATATGGCGATGGTGTAATCAGGAACGAGGCTCAGGCAATCGAGTATTATTCCCGATTTATTGAACTTCAGAAGCCTGACTTTGGGACATCCAAGGATGGAGATCTGGACCTCCTGCTGGCATATGATGCGATTGGCATGATGCATATCGGAAATTCTCGGCTGAATGATGCTTTCGATATTTATCTGGAGCTGAATGAACTGATCGATCATATGACTTCCTGCTATGGAAGTTTCAAGCAGATCAACCTCCCGATCAGTTATGAGCGGCTGGGAAACATCAAAAAAGCAATGGGCGATCCTGAAGCAGCGCAGGAGTACTATAAAAAGGCAATGAATGTACGTATGCATCCACCGGTAACAACGAATATTGCAACGGAAGCAGACCGGGCAGCAGAGGCGGATGCAGCGGGATATAATGAACGCCATATGAAAATGGGCCTTGCTGTAAATCTGTACAGCATAGGTGAACTGTGCTTGACGAATCGCGATCTTGCTGGTGCCAAAGCCAATCTGAAAGAGGCTAACAGAATGCTTACAGAATTGGCGGCAGCACAGGAGGATCGGGATCTGCTGCTGAATCTGGGTAAAAGCCATGTGAGATTGGCAGATGTCTTTGAAGCAGAAGGAGATATCGAAAAGGCGCAGGAACATTATGAAAAAGCACTGGAAAAACTGAACAATATTTGCAGAAATCAGAAAGATCATGAAGCGAAAGCCATGCATACTGTAGCTAAGATATCCCTCGCAGGATTGTATAGAGATATAGGCAGATTGCAGCGGGCTTATGTTTTGACGGGTGAATCGGTGGCAGAGGCTGAAAAGCTGGTAAAAGAGGACGGCCATCCCCGCATGCGTGGTTTGCTGGCGACAGCATATGAAAGGATGGGAACGATCGAGGAGATGCTGGGAAACCGGGATCTTGCCCTGCTCTATTATCGGAAGAATCTGGAACTGTCAGAAAAACTTGTTCTCGAGACAGAAGACACAGAATTCAAACGGGCTTTGGCAATCGCATATGAGAAGATAGCAAAAACACTGTCCAGAGACGACGAAAACAGAACCGATGCAGATCTCACTGCTGCAGTGGAGTATCTGCTGAAAGACCTAGAGATTACAAGGCTTCTTGCAAAGAATGAGGCAGATATTCAGGGGCAGCGGGATCTGTCGGTCTGCTATGATGCTTTGTATAATACATATTTATACCTGAATGCTGAGAAAGCACTTGAGTATGGCGTCAGGGGGCTACAGATCGCTTATCGTTTGGCAGAGAAAATAAACGAACCGAAAGAAATATATGAATTAGGCATTTCCTATTATAGTGTGGGCAGGCTGTGCGCAGATATCAATCCACTTTGCTTTAATATGGCGATGAAACTGTGGTCTGCAGCGTATAGACACACATCGTCATCTGAGATTGCCGAGAAGATCGGCATGCTCAGAAAGCTGATGGGAGTTCCCTATGCTGAATTCTCACTGGGACCGGGATATTGCTCTGGCTTGAATGAGCTGGCCTGCAAATGGCCTGAAGGAGAAACAGGAAAATCGGATTTCGAAAAGATTGCATGGATGACAAAGAGCCAGCAGGGAACGGATGCCGTAAACTCTTCCCGGACTTTCGGCAACAAACTGTGGCTGGTGATTGCTCTGGTAGTGATAGTGTGTGCTGTTTTGCAGATCACGAGAGTGTTCGATGTGATAGGGGTTGTGCGCGACAAGTTGGGAAAGGGCGGAACTATTGTTTTGATTGCAGCCTTGGCGATTGCATATTTTGTGTCATTTAAGAATAGGGGCAAATCATCTTAAGGAGGGATAAACCATGGGCCTGTTTGACAGATTTAAAAAGAAAGAAACACCGAAACCAAAGCCGGAGAGAAAAAGCGTTTCCCCGAGAGAAGGCGAACTTCAACCGTGTCCGGTATGCGGAGCCAAAGCGATCATGGACTATATAGGCGGGAACTGGGTCGTTGGATGTCCGGACTTTACTGTATTCGATAAAGTACACAAAGTCGGGGAAAAGGCTCCTGCATCGGAACGCTTCCGCTTTGTCTGCACAAATGAGGATGAAGCCGTAAAGACATGGAATGAAAGAGTGGATAGATGGTGCAGAGAGAAAGGAAGTAAATAACGAGATGGGCTTTATCAGTACAATTCGCGCGACAGGCGCAATCATGCGCCTGCAAAATGGGCAGTCACAATCAGAATCCTTCAGCCTGGCTGATCTGGTCAATCTGGTTGTGAATCTAAACTTAGCTGCAAGCAGACTTTCTAAAGAAGAGTATAGCCAGGTATATGGCCTTTACAGGAAATATCGCGGTGATACCCAGAAAAGACGGTTCAGCTATGAAACCTATGAAGCTGCCGTGACAAACATGATGCTAAGTTTTGACAGGATTGCGCCTTTTGACGACTATTGCGCTACACCTGAGATGGCACAGCATCTATATAAAATGAAGAACAGACAGTGATGCGCCGGAATGAGTCGCGCACACAGGCTGTGTATTCTGTGAGGCTTTTGCAAAAGTTGAAGAAGCCCGGATGGCTATGTAATAAAGAAAGTGCAATGATAACACACACCGATCGAGAACGGTATGCTGCAACGTGAAGCAAATAATGCTTGCAGAATGATCAACAAATATACGACATGGCCAGCTGACCATGCCGTTTTGTTGTTGGTTTGTATGAATTAAACTGCAAATAAGTGCTTAACGAGTATAGTCGCGATGCTGAACTGCGCTAATAATAGACGAATGTGGTTCCAGATGCTTTTAAGCGTCAAAGGGAAGGCCGACAAAGTCTGCCATAATACCGACCAGCGTTTTTGCGTGATGGATCGTGTTGTCTTCTGCAAAAATGCGTACACGGGGCTCGGTGCCAGAGAAGCGTAGTATTACCCATGCATCTTTGAAATATACCTTGCATCCGTCCATGTAGTTTACATGGTCGACTGGACGGCGGAAGTCCGGAAGCTGTTTTTCCTCCATGATGAGGCGGTGGATACTGTCCCGCTTCTCGGGAGTGAGCGCCCAGTCAAACTCTGCCGTGTGCATTTCACCGTAGCGCTGATACAGTTCCCTGATCAGCCCGCTCATGGACTTGCCGGTGATGGCCAGCATTTCAACAAGCAGGCTGGCAGCGTACAGGCCGTCTTTTCCACTGATGTGCCCGCGTACTGTCAGGCCGCCGGAAGATTCTCCTCCGATCAATGCGTCATGTTTTTCCATGCCGGAAGAAATATGCTTGAAGCCTACCGGGACTTCATAGCATTCCTGCCCGTAAGCGGCCGCAACCCGATCCAGCAGGTGCGTAGTGGCAATATTGCGTACTGCCGCCCCGCGCCAACCTTTATATTCCAACAAATACTGGTAGAGCAGGACAAGAATCTCGTTTGCAGAAACATAGTTTCCTTTTTCATCTATAATGCCAAGCCGGTCAGCGTCGCCGTCAGTGGCAATGCCTACATTGGCATTATGGTCCACCACTGTTTGCTGCAGGTCCATTAGCGTATCCGGTGCGGGAGCAGGAAGGTGGCGCCCGAAGAAAGCGTCATGACGGTCGTTGATTACATCTACATCGCACCGGCAAGTATATAGAATAGTAGCCAAGCCGTTCAGACTTGTACCGAACATGGGGTCCAGGACAACACGCAGCCGCCTGCGGCGGATAGCTTCTGTATCAATCTGTGAGAGAATGGAGTCGATATATGCATCTCTGGGATCGATCAGCTGGATGCTGTCTTCTTCCAGAGCTTTATCGAAATCCAGACGGCGGATACCTTCGGCATCGAGGGCGTTTGCCTCGTCTTGAATAGGCTTGGTCACATCCTCTGTTGCGTCTCGGCCTCCGCGGGTAAATAGCTTTATCCCGTTATAAATTGCGGGATTGTGGCTGGCAGTTACCATGGCACCATAAGGGAGGCCTTGCTCCTTAACGGTAAACATGATCTGCGGGGTAGGACAGTTGAGATTTACGAAATCCACATGTACACCCTCGCCGGCCAGAACCTCGGCAAACCAGATGCAGGCTTCTCTGCTGAGAAAACGCCGGTCATATCCAACGCATACGCCTTGCGCTGCACATCCTTCCCGTACCATTCGACGGGCAAGGGCAGCTGCGACACGTTGAATGTTTTCCCGAATAAATCCGTCACCTATAATGGCGCGCCAGCCACCTGTTCCGAATTCGATCATGTTGACCTCCTGATATTGCTGATGGGTATATAAGCATCGAAACTGTATAGCTTTGGAAAACGCAATCCGGTATCCGTTCAAGTAAGAGCAAGTGAGGGAGATCCTTTCGCGCGGGGAAGAGAAAACGGAGTACTCTGATAATTGGTTGAATATGACAGCAATACTAATCTGCCGTATGGGAGAACTTTCAATTTCTATCTAATTATAACTATACAGAAAGAAAAGCTCAAGAGGACTAAAACCCAGTTTTTTGTTTTCTTGTTCGCAGACTCAGATTACAGTATAATACAATGCTTATCAAGCTGCTGTGACAAAACCAATGGCGGCTTTGCCCAAATCGCGCCTTCAGATGACTGGCTGGCAACACATGAGACAGTGAAGGACCTATATATAATGAAGAACAAACAATAATATGTTGAAATGTTCTGTATAGATGATGTGTCCTATGGGACTTTCATACTGATTGAATTCCAATAGAAATAGTAAAGCTATGCAGTTCGCCGGAGTTCTCTTCTTGCAATCTAAGCCGGCCAGACCATATGGGGCCTATGGAAATATACCACCTTAATCCTTTGTACTATTTGGAATTGAAGAACAGTGTTGATAATGAAGAAAAGCAAGGTTTTTGGAATGTTTCCGCTAGGAAACAAAAAATATTCAAAAGAATGCATTTATGAATTGAGATGAAGCATACCCCAAATAGTACATTCTACATGGATACAACACAAGATACAGTCCAAAATCCGAACATTCGAAGAAAATGAAAGAAACAAGCTTCGGAAAGCGAAAAAAGTTGAAAAAAATCGAAAAAAAAGTAAAAAAAGGTGTTGACTTAGGGTAGGGGGTGTGGTATTATAAACAAGCGCCCGAGAGAGAGGGTCGCAAATGGCAGGGAAACTTACCAGATACGACAAACTCCCGAGGGACACAGGGACCTTGAAAACGATACAGAAACTGAAACGAAAAACGACAGTTGATTCTGAAAAGAGTTTTG
>JAFYDF010000141.1 GCA_017544935.1 Clostridia bacterium | reverse complement strand
GCACCAAGATCGCGGGAATCAACCATCAAGCATGGCTGCTTGAGATCTGCGATGAAAAAGGCAATGATCTCTACCCCGAGATCAAACGCCGCGCACTTGAGCGTCCGACACCGCATAAGGACATGGTCCGCTATGAGATCATGAAGCGTTTCGGTTATTATGTGACCGAATCCAGCGAGCATTCCGCCGAGTACACGCCCTGGTTCATCAAGGACAAGTATCCTGAACTCATCGAACGCTTCCAGATCCCGCTGGACGAGTATCCGCGCCGCTGCATCAAGCATATAGAAAAATGGAAGACGCTCAACATTGAGCTGACTCAGAATCCATCGCTGAATCATGTGCGCAGCAAGGAGTATGCCTGCCATATCATGGAAGCCATGGAGACCAATGAGCCCTACAAGCTGGGTGGCAATGTGCTCAATACCGGCCTGATCACCAATCTGCCGCAGAACGCGTGCGTAGAGGTTCCCTGTATCGCGGACAAGAACGGTATTACGCCTACTTATGTAGGCGATCTGCCCGAGCAGTGCGCGGCGATCAACCGTACGAACATCAATGTGCAGCTGCTGACAATCGAAGCTGCGCGTACCCTGAAGAAGGACTACATCTATCAGGCCGCGCTGATGGATCCGCATACGCAGAGCGAGCTCAGTATCGATGATACCATCGCGCTGTGCGATGACCTGATCGCAGCGCATGAGGGCTGGCTGCCGCAGTATAAGTAATATTTGTGCATCATTATTGGAAAAATTATCTGAAAGTGAGTGCGATAACATGAGCAGCTATACTTTTGATGTGCCTGTTATACGGAAGACCGAAGTGCTGGTCGTTGGCGGCGGCTGCGCGGGAATCGCTGCGGCGGTATGCGCGGCGCGTCACGGCGCGAAGGTACTGCTGGCGGAGAACAACAACTGTCTGGGCGGCATGGCCACAAGCGGACTGATCGGTCCCTTCATGACCAGCTATGATCCGGCCGGTGAGCGCCAGGTCATCGTAGGCTTCTATGACGAGTTCGTACGCCGCATGATGGCACGCGGCGGTGCGATTCATCCCTCGGAATGCCGTGCGGGCGATGCCGGCGCGGGCTACCGCATTGCCGGACACGATCACTGCGGCCCCTTTGAAGCCGAGGCATTCAAGGCGGTGGCGGAGGACATGTGCACAGAGGCGGGTGTTGAACTGCTTTACGGCGCGCTGTTCCAGCGGGCCGTAATGAACGAGGACGGTACCCGGGTGACCGGTGCGGTGTTTGCTACCAAAGCGGGACTCATTGAGATCGATGCAGAACAGGTCATCGACTGCACAGGCGATGCGGATGTTGCGGCATCTGCCGGCGCTCCATTCCTGTATGGCGATGAGCAGGGAGTGGCCCAGCCTTCCAGCCTGTTCTTCATTATCCGCGGTGTTGATAAAGCCAGAATGGAACGTATACGCGAAGAGACAGGCGATCCCACATCGATCTATTTCCATAAGGCAGTCGAAAAGGAAAGGGAAGCAGGCCGCTATCATGTGCCGCGTGAAAAGGTCGCCATTTATGAATGCCCGGACGGCACCTTCCGTGTCAACATGTCGCGTGTGCAGCTGAAGAACGCCTGTGATCCGTTCGAAGTGACGCAGGCGACAGTTGCCGCGCGCAGACAGATCGATGAGATTGTAGCCATGCTCAAACGTATCGTGCCGGGCTGTGAGAATATCGAGGTTACCACATCTGCTTCCATGCTTGGACACCGTGAGACGCGCCGTATCCAGGGAGATTTTGTGCTGACAGGCGATGACCTACGTGCGGGCCGCCGCTTTGAGGATGACATTTTCCTGGCTGGCAACTCTATTGATATGCACGGCGGTAAATCTGTAAATTATCAGCCGGCAAAGGGCGATGCTTACGGCGTGCCTTACCGGATCCTGCTGCCAAGGAAAGTGCAGAACCTGATGGTAGCAGGTCGTGCGTCGTCCATGGACCGTGAAGCACTGGCTGCGATTCGCGTGATGCCACCGGTGTTTGCAATGGGACAGGCTGCGGGTACTGCAGCGGCGCTGTGCATCTCAAAAGGAACAGATCCTGCTTTGGTTGACACAAAAGAATTGCAGAAACTGTTGCTTGAAGATGGTGTTGTGCTCGAATGATTCGTCCTGATACTTGGAGACAGAACAATGATTGAAAGCCTTCGGCTGCAATGGTCACGCATTTTCACACAAAAGGGTAAAGGCCCTTTCCAGGAATGCCGTATTCCGGGGATTGTACTCACAAAAAGAGGTACGATTATCATCTGCTATGAAGGCCGTATGGCAGCAGACGATGACTGGGCAAATATCAGCCTGATGCTTCGCCGCTCCACGGATGATGGGTCAACATGGCAGGAGCAGGAGATCTGCCTGCCGGCTGAATTTGGCGGTGCTCCGGATGATACATTGAACAATCCGACGCTGATTGTGGATGGAGACAGAGTCCACCTGATCTTTCATTGGCATTATGAGCGCGCTTTCCATTGCGCCAGTGAGGATGACGGTGTCAGCTGGAGCTGTCCGCAGGAGATCACTTCAGCATTCCATGAGGCCAATTATGAATGGAACGTATGCGCGACAGGCCCTGGCCACGGAATAAGGAGAAAGAACGGACAGTTGGTTGCTCCGATCTGGCTGGCGAATGGACAGCAGGTCGATGCATACCGGCGTGCACATAAGCCTTCTATTGCAGGAGCGATAGCCAGTAGTGACGGTGGTGATACCTGGCACATGGAGTGCCTGCTGAACGGTGCAGCAGATGCGAATGAGACCTGCATCGCGGAGCTTTCGGATGGGAGAGTGCTGTTCAATAGCCGCAACCGTGAACCGGACCGCCGAAGGCGGCTCGGATGGTATGCAGATAATGGAGATCATGTAATCGAACTGCAAAAAGCAGAAGATCTGGCGGATCCCGGCTGCTTTGGAAGCATGATTGCCAGACCGGACGGAACGCTGCTGTTTGCAAACTGTGACACAGAGGCAGGACGCATCAATCTGACTATAAAGCAGAGCACAGATGGTGGCCTGAATTGGGAAAAGGTGATAACAGTTGATGAAATCGGCGGTTACCCGGATTTGGCAGCAGACAGCAGGAGTGTCTATATCTTGTATGAGCGCACGGTGAATGGACTGATCGACGAAATGGTTCTGAAAAAATATGCGCTTGAATAAAAGGTTTTTCAGCTTTAGGGCGAATATTTTATAGACAATGCTCAAATTGGAGGAAAGCGTATGATCCATGTAGCTATCTATAACGAATACATTCACGAGCGTGAAAGTGAGTGCGTGGCTGCGGTCTATCCGCAGGGCATTCATGCTGTGATCGCTGATTTTCTGCGCTCAGACGAGATTGATGTGAAATGCTTTACGCTTGACACTGTGAACGAAATCACGGATGAGGAACTGAAGACGACTGATGTCATGATCTGGTGGGGACATAAGCGTCATGACGCAGTGCCTGATGAGGTAGCGGCGCGTGTCCGCAACGCTGTACAGAATGGAATGGGTATCATCTTCCTGCATTCCGCACATCATTCCAAACCGTTCAAATTCCTGATGGGCACCTGTTGCCATTTGACCTGGCGCGAAGACGGCGATATGGAACGCGTCTGGACAGTCAGACCTGCGCATCCTATCGCACAGGGAATCGGCCGTTATTTTGAATTGCCGCATGATGAGACATACGGTGAGCCTTTCGGAATTCCGGAACCTGATGAAGTGGTGTTTATCGGCTGGTACGAAGGCGGAGAGGTATTCCGCAGTGGCTGCACTTTCCACCGAGATTATGGCAAAATCTTCTATTTTCAGCCCGGTCATGAGACTTTTCCGATATATTATGACAAGAATGTTCAGACTGTTATCCGTAATGCTGTCTATTGGGCAAAACCAGCTTTCCGTTTGCCCGACCTGACTTGTCCGCACGTAAAAAAACCGGGCGAGGAGTGACCCGGCATTAGATTGTATCCTGAAATAAAGGCCATTCAGAAGCGGTTGATTTCTGAATGGCTTTTGCTTACTCGCTTATTGTCTGTGTCTGTACGCAGACAGGGTAACGCCGGCTGAGCGAATCCCAGGCAGTGCGTGCTGCACGCGCGGTTGGGAAAACGCCGAAAACAGCGCTTCCGCTCCCAGTCATCTGTGCAATACGTGCGCCATGCTCACGCAATGCATTGATTGCCTGCCTAATTTCCGGACGCAGTTTTTCGGAGACGCTTTGTAGTGTATTTCCGATGGATGCGGCAAGCAGAGCAAGATCTCCCATCTGCAGTGCGCGAATGGCGCTTTCTATATTTGGATGTTGAGTTGAAGTCTCTTTGGATAATTCATCAAAGACCTGCTTTGTGGAGAGTCCGCGGCATGGTTGGATGAGGATCAGCGGATACTGCTTTTTTGCCGTGAATGGTGTCAGAATCTCTCCGATGCCCTGTGCACGGCATAGACCGCGGTGCAGGCAGAAGGGGACATCCGCACCAAGGGACAAACCGATCTCGTAAAGCGTTTCTTCCGGAAGCCTCAGTTCCCACAAATCATTGAGAGCGCGGAGAACCACAGCTGCGTCCGTGCTGCCACCGCCCAGCCCGGCACCGACGGGGATACGCTTGCGGAGCGTGATATGTGCGCCGGAAGTCGTTCCAGTATGCCGGCGCAGGGCTTCTGCTGTACGCAGAATGAGATTGGATTCGTCATTCGGGACATGCGGAGCATCCACGACAGAAAGAGAGAGCTTGCTGTCCAACTCTATCGTGATGTCATCATGCAGTGAAACTGACTGCATGATTGTATCCAGCAGATGGTATCCGTCATCCCTGAGGCCGACGGTATCCAGCGCCCAGTTGATTTTTGCGTATGCATGAAGCAGCATATCAGGCCTCCCTGTGAGCAGGTTCGGGTGCATGGCCGCTCTTCAGTGTAAACTCAAAGGCAGCTCCTGTTGCTGACGGGACAAGACGGATGCTCTGACCGTGTTTTTCAAGAATGCGCTTGCAGATAGCCAAGCCAAGGCCGGTGCCTTTGCCTACGGTATGAGACTTGTCAGCTTTATAGAAGCGGTCAAAGATATATGGTGCATCTTCAGGCAGAATACCCGGGCCGTCATCCCGTACTGTCACGCGTATAGTATCGCCTTCCTGCGCTGTGTCGATGCTGATATGTCCGCCTTCCGGAGTATACTTGATTGCATTTGAAAGCAGGTTGATCAGCACCTGTTCGATCTGTTCGGGATCAGCGTTCACATACAGCGGTTCTTCATTAAAGGAGAGCTGAAGATCCAGCTGCTTATTGTCCAGCTGAGGCAGGTTTGCAATGATCACCCGGCGAATGCTTTCATGAAGATCGAAATCGGAGAGCGCCAGCTGTATCGTATCGTTTTCCATACGCGAGAGATTGAGCAGGTTGCCTACGAGCTTGCTGAGACGACGGGTCTCATCCAGGACGATTTCCATATATTGCTTCTGCTCTTCTGCAGGAATAGTACCGTCCAGCATTCCCTGAAGGAAGCCCTGAATACTCGTCATGGGTGAGCGCAATTCATGGGAAACGTTCGCGATGAAATCACGGCGCGTTTGCTCGAGCGCTTCCAGCTGTACCGCCATCAGATTGAAGGCCGATGCCAGTTCACGAGTTTCACGACTGCCTGTGACTGGTACGCGGCGGTCAAAGTGCCCTTCTGCCAGTTCGCCCGCAACCACGGCCATGTTCCGCAAAGGCTTTACGATCTGCCGTGTGATGAGGAATACGCTGACACAAGCAAGGAGAAGCGCAAACAGTGCTGTCAGTGCTGTTTTCAGGGCCAGTCCCTGGAAAGTGGCATATACTGTTTGTGCAGCAGTCTGAATGAACACGGCGCCTAATACGACTCCGTTGTCGACCCAGGGCACGGCAACGGTGAATGTGGGACCGTTGGAACTGTTCTGACGTTCTACGACTTCTTTTCCCTTCAGGACAACAGCCAGCGTGTCAATGATGCGCTGGCGGTCAAAGGGGATATCCTGCTCCTGCATAAGGTCCGGCGCGGCGAAGAGTGAGACCTGGCCAGTACGGTCGACTACAACGCTGTACGCCTTGAATTCATCATAGATAGTATTGGCTTTCCAGCTGATATAGTTTTCCGTGGCTGTGCTGTAACCAAACCCGCTCAGCATATTGTTGCTGCGTACACGGCTCGCCAGGTATGCGATATCATAGGCCTGTACCTTCAGCTCGTTCATGCGCGTGTCGATATAATTGTTGCGCGTAGTAACATAAAAGCCCATGCTGAGGCCTAGTGTGCATATGAGGATCGCAGCCAGGATGGCAGTCATCAGGCGCGGGAAAATGCTGCGGAACACTTATTTCACCTCAAACTTGTAGCCGACGCTCCATACAGTGCGGATCTGCCAGCCCAGTTTTTCACAGTCAACCAGTTTCTCACGCAGGCGCTTTACGTGAACATCCACAGTACGGCTGTCGCCGAAGAAATCAAAGCCCCATACCTGCTCCAGCAGCTGTTCGCGTGTGAACACGCGGTTCTTGTGTGCAGCAAGAAAATAGAGCAGCTCGAGTTCTTTGGGCGGCATTTCCATTGGCTTGCCCTGATAATAAACCTCATACTTTTCCAGACTGATGGTCAGACCGGGAAAAGAAAGCGTATCCTGCCCGCCGTCGGAAGGCGCGGAACGACGCAGCACTGCCTTAACGCGTGCAAGGAGTTCCTTGCCGTCGAACGGTTTGGTCATATAGTCATCCGCACCCAGTTCCAGTCCCAGCACTTTGTCAAAGGTATCATCCTTGGCAGTCAGCATGATGATAGGAATCTGAGAGATCTTGCGTACTTCACGGCATACGCTCCAGCCGTCCATGCCGGGCAGCATGATGTCAAGGATCAGCAGCGACGGCGGATCCTGCTTAAACGCAGCCAAAGCTTCGTCGCCACGCCCATAGGACACGGCGTCATAACCATCGCGGGTAAGGTAAAGGCGGATCAGCTGCACGATATTCGGATCATCGTCCACGATCATAATAACAGGCTTGTCGTTCATATGCTGCCCCTCCGGATTCAGTTCAGTGTCACGATCGTCACGCCGCTTTCGCCTTCGCCGTACTGGCCCAGACGGAATGACTTGACATGCGGATATCTTTTCAAATGCTGCTGGATGCCCTGACGCAGGGTGCCGGTGCCTTTTCCGTGCACGATAGCGACCTCGTTCATCCCTGCCATCACGGCTTGATCCAGATATTTTTCTACTTCTATCAGCGCTTCTCCGAGTGCCATACCGCGCACATCGCATTCCATCCGCACGGTACGACTTGCGGCATCCGAACGGACCATAACGGTAGACTTTTGCTTCTTAGGCGCACTTTCCTGCACCAGGCGCAGTTGGGAGATGTTTGCACGAAGCTTCATGATACCAGCTTGCAGCTGTACTTCGCCGCGCTCATCCGGAACGGACAATACGGTGCCGCGGGTATTAAGATGCACGATATCCACCAGATCGCCGACCTTAAGCGACTTAGGCGCTGCGCTGCCATCGGGATTTGCCGAAGCTAATCCTTCAGCCAATCCTTCCAGACTGCTCTGCATCTGGCGGCGCAGGGCATTGATCTCAGCCTCACGTCCGGCAGTGCCGCCTTCTTTTTTCATGCGTTTGAGTTCGCTGATCACAGTCTCAGCATCACGCCGCGCATTCTCCACGATACGGCGTGCTTCTTCCTTGGCCTTACGCTCGGATGTACGGCGCTTTTCTTCCATCTCGCGGTACAGCGTTTCAGCCTCGTCGCGAAGACGTACGGTCTCGGCTCGCGCCTGCTCGGCAGCGGTGCGCTCGCGTTCTGCGATCTGCCGCTGATACTCAGCACCGGCAATGACGTCCTCAAAGCGCACGTCATTGGCGGACAGCAATTCTCTGGCTCTTTCGATGATTTCTTCAGACAGACCGAGCCTGCGGCTGATTTCAAATGCATTGGATTTGCCAGGTACGCCGATGGAAAGCCGGAATGTCGGACGCAATGTACTGACGTCAAACTCCACGCTCGCATTCTCAACTCCGGGCGTAGAGAGCGCGTAGGCTTTCAGCTCGCTGTAGTGCGTGGTTGCAAGTGTGCGCACGCCGCGGCGCAGCAAAGTATCCAGGATCGTCTGTGCCAGCGCGGCACCTTCAGTGGGGTCAGTACCTGCGCCCAGTTCATCAAAGAGCACCAGGTCACGGTCTGTGACTTCACGCATGATTTCCACGATGTTCGTCATATGCGAGGAGAACGTGGACAGACTCTGCTCAATGCTCTGCTCATCGCCGATGTCAGCATACACCTGCTCAAATACGCTCAGCTCAGTGCCAAGTTCAGCAGGCACATGCAAGCCGCTCTGAGCCATCAGCGTGAGAAGGCCTACAGTTTTCAGCGTGACTGTTTTGCCGCCCGTGTTCGGACCGGTTACGATCAGAGTTGTAAAATCCTGCCCCAGCCAGAGATCACATGGCACGACTGTTTCGCGGGGAATAAGCGGATGCCGTGCACGCTTGAGCCGGATGCGGCCTGCTTCGTTCATGTGCGGGAGCACACCGTTCATGTCGCGGCTGAGCTGGCCTTTGGCAAAGATCAGGTCCAGCTGTGTAAGCAGCTCGGCGTTGCAGGTCAATGCTTCAGCCTGCGCGCCTACTTGTGCTGAAAGTTCAGATAGGATACGCTCGATCTCTTCACGTTCCTTGGCGGTCCACTGCTTGAGCTCATTTCCGAGCTCAACGACAGCCATGGGCTCAATGAAGAGAGTTGCACCGGTGCCGGACTGATCATGCACCAGGCCGGGCACGAACTGGCGGTATTCCTGCTTGACTGGAATGACATAGCGCCCGTTGCGTACTGTGACGATGTTCTCCTGAAGATACTTGCCGATTCCTCCGCCATGCACCATGGAATTGAGCTTTTCACGGACTTTTTCATTAGCCTGACGGATATGCCTGCGGATATCATAGAGAGCAGGGCTTGCATGATCGCTGATTTCTTCCTCACTGATGATCGCACCGGTGATTGCTTCCTCAAGCGTGCGCGCAGGCTGCAGTGCAGAGGCCAGGGTAGTGATGCGCGGAGTATTTTCACGCTCAGTAACCAGAGCACTGCGCGCGGCACGTGCCGCAGCGAGACTGCGTGCCACTTCGAGCAGTGCCTTGGGGGAGAGGGATGCACCCTTGGCAGCCATTGCCAGCCAGGTCTGCACATCCGGGAACGAGACCAGCGGATTACTGCCTAGATAGGTCAGGATGACCTGAGCTTCCTCTGTTTCCTGCAGCGCTTCCTCCGCAGCTGTTAATCCCTCAGCGGGTCGCAGCTGAAGGCAGCGTGCGTGTCCCATCTCACTGACTGCAAAGTCCGCAAGCTGGCCGAGGATCTTGTTAAATTCCAAAACGCGCAGTGCGCGCTCGTTCATCATACGGGATTCCTCCTTGGCGTTGTGGTGTTATTCAACACCGTTTATATAGCGTTCCAATGCGCCGGTTTCGGGCATTGCACCGCCGTCTCTTGCAGTGCGCCAGCTTTTTACCAGTGCACAGGATTCTTCTTCATTTTCGGTCGTCAGATCGACGAGCCAGGAATAGCGCCGGTCTGCGTATTCGCCCAGCGCACGGATGTCGCAGGATAACAGCTGTACGAGGCATCCTTCATCTGTATGCACCGGCAGCAGCGGGAAGTTCTTTCTCATCCTGTCGGTGAGCGATCGCCCCATACAACCACGGCCTTGGTCACAGAGAGCACATTTATCTCGCTTTCCCTGTAAGCCAAGTGCTGTACGTGCCGGACAATGATTAAGATACATCAGCCGCGCACGGCCGTATACGGGCAGGATCCATTCAAGATGCGGGAATCCTGCTGTAAGGGCGGAGATCTCAGATCCTTTCAGTTCCCGCGGAAGCACGGCGGTATGCACACCGAAGCGTGTAAGCATGTCTGCCGCGAGACTGTTCCAGCAGGGTACGCCTTCGCCTGCTGCAGCAGTATACGCTGAAGAGAGTTGTCCGACACTTCCGGCCCACAGGCGCAGATGATGATCAGCGATTGCAGCCAATAACCGCGACTGTGCCGCATCGGTGAGCTGTACGGGCAGCGCAACATATGTGTTTTCAGGAAGTTTGGCCAACTCTTCAGACAAAGCAGGTTCGCGTATGTCAAGCGGAGCATAGACCAGCTCTTCTGCGCCGGCATTGAGCAGAGACGATGCCATGTTCGCATGGCAGAACTGCACATATAGATGTGGCTCGGCGGGTGCCGACATCTGTCTGGGCGGAAGATTCAGCTTGCTTTCAGGCAGCACATGCGCAGATGCACATGCCTGCGCGAGCTCAGCTAGCGCCTTGCGGCGAAGGCTGTTAAGTGAAGCGGCCGAAAGATATCCGCCTTCGCCTGAAAGCGTCAGATGATTGAGCGTAAAATGTGTATCACCGGTCTTCCCGATTGCCCGGCTCGCACGCTCCTCATCGAGCGGTATGGATTGGGCGGCTTCGACCGTGTCACCATTAACAGCAATGCAGACTGGGCCGCTGGATACTGTCAGATGTGAGGGCTTGCCGATCTGCAGTGTCAGGACGGCGTCAAAAGGAATACGCGGGAGACATGCCTCACTGCTGGCGGCGCGCGCCGCATTCAGCAGCTGCTCATCATCGATACGAACGATTTCGTCGTTCACGGCTGCGGGATGATGCAGCCGCAGTACAGCCTGCTGTCCTGAAGGTACATCAGGACCGCTGTAGATCAGGTCCTGCTCACTGCGGCCTCGTACCTGCAGACCATCGCCGTTATGCAGATTTCGTAACAGCTTTAGATCACAGAAAATATTGCTGCCTTTTTTCCATACACGCCCGATCCTGCCTACGGGTACGCCTGCGGCGGACGGACGCACTGGATTGATGACAGCAGTATCGCGGTCGCCAAAGGCATATCCGCTGAAGAATCCGCGGGAAAAAACGCTGGAGAGAGATTCCGGCTGCGGCGGCACAGGGCGGCCTGAGGAAATTGCATCCAGTGCCTGTCGGTAGGCTTTCGTGACTACACTGACATATTCCGGACGCTTGAGCCGCCCTTCAATCTTCATAGCAGAAACACCAGCATCAGTGAGTGCCTGCAGCCAGCTGTAAAGACACAAGTCACGCGGGGAGAGCCAGTAACCGTTCTGGCCTTCCCAGTCGTAAGGCAGGCGGCATGGCTGTGCACATCGCCCGCGGTTTCCGCTTCTGCCGCCAATAAGCCCCGAATACCGGCATTGCCCGCTTACACAGACACATTGGGCGCCGTGTATGAATACTTCAGTCTCCATACCGGTGGCAGCGACCGCCTTAATGGCCTCCAGAGTACATTCGCGTGCCAGGACCACGCGGCTAACGCCAAGACTGCGGAGAAGTTTCGCACCTTCGGCATTATGGATTGCCATCTGTGTGCTTGCATGTACACAGAGCTGCGGGAACTCATTCGCAATCAGTTCCAGAACGCCCAGGTCCTGGACGAGAACTGCGTCCGCACGAACGGAGCACAGGAAGGACAACGTATCGCGCAGGGCGGAAAGCTCATCTTCCTTAACGAGCGTATTAACAGTCACATACACGCGGCGCCCATAGAGATGTGCTAAAGAAATGATCTCACTAAGGGACGCTGCATCAAAACCGGCTCCGGCGCGCGCACCGAAACCAGACGCCCCCATATAAAGGGCGTCTGCTCCGCCGCACAGCGCAGCCAGCGCGGCTTCACGGCTTCCGGCGGGGCAAAGCAGTTCAGGATTATGTTCAGGCATGCGCTGCCTCGTCCAGCTTCCGGCGCAGCCGCGTGTTGTCATCCTCAGCACGGATGACTTCCTGCGCAAAGGTCAGGGCAGCCATGATTGCGGCGCTCTCGCGATTGGAAATACCACCGGCCATCAGTTCGCGCATTTTGCGGTCGACCATTGCGGCAATGCGCTGGGTCTGCTCGGGACTGCCGGCGCTGGTCAGAGTATACTCAAGACCGGCAATCTGCACATTGACAGTCACATTATCCATGAAAGACTCCTTTTACAGACGATCGAAGGGGTATTCGTGGCCGGCAGTCTCGACGTGGATCGAGGCGATGACCTGGTCCACCAGCGGCCGGTCCTGACTGTTGCGACGTACGTTCTGAATGCGTGCAGCATGCTCATTGCCTTCAAGAACACGGCCGAACGCGGCATAACTGCCGTCAAGGTGCGGAGCGATGCCGGTCATGATAAAGAATTGCGAGCCGGCAGAGTTCGGACGCATACTGCGAGCCATGGACAGTACGCCCAGTGTATGCTTGAGCGGATTCTCAAAACCATTGCGGGAGAACTCGCCGCGGATGGAGTATCCGGGACCGCCCATGCCGGTGCCCTGCGGGTCACCGCCCTGGATCATGAACCCGGGAATGACACGGTGGAAGATGAGTCCGTTGTAAAAACCGCTGTTGGCAAGCGCTATGAAATTTCCGACTGTTTGAGGCGCGTACTCGGGGTAAAGCTCGCCCTTCATCACGCTGCCATCCTGCATGGTAATGGTAAAGATCGGATGATAATAATCCTGCATTTTTCTGACCTCCGAATGTACATTATTAACCATATTAAATATAGCCCCGAAAAGGCATTTTGTCAATGAAAGCACAGGGGAGCGGCAACTGTGTACTTTAGATGTGATGTGTTAAAAAAACGGCGTAAAAGTGTCAGATTTACCAATTGTTTTGCACCGTTACGTATGCTATAATAGCGTCCGAAAATGAACGTCTGCGGCTTTGCTGCAGCGAAAGGAGCCTATCCAATGTCTACTATTGCTGTATTGACCAGCGGTGGCGACAGCCCCGGAATGAATACTGCTGTTACAGCGATTGCACGTAATGCGGCAAGACTGAACATGTCTTTGCTTGGTATAGACCGTGGCTTTAATGGCCTGCTTGGCAAAAATCCCGAGCACGATTTTATCCATCTGACCATGGATAACCTGCTCGACATTGCTGACCAGGCGGGTACGCATCTGCGTACTGCCCGCTGCCTTGATTTTCTGAAGAAGGACGTCCAGGCCAATGCAGTAAAGCTTCTGCGTCAGATGGACGTGACCGGCGTTATTGTCATCGGCGGTGACGGCAGCTTTAAGGGTGCCCAGGCACTGTGTGAAAACGGTATGCCCTGCATTGGCATCCCGGGTACGATCGATAATGATCTGTCTTATACCAGTATGACCCTTGGATACGATACCGCGGTCAACGTTTGTGTGGATGCTGTGCGTGCTATCCGCGCTACCAGCCGCTCCCACGACCGTCCGCATGTAGTTGAGGTCATGGGCCGTCACTGCGGTGATATTGCTTTGATGACAGCTACGGCTACGGGCTCTGAAATCGTGATTTGTCCTGAAGCCGGACGCTGGACTGTGCAAGATATTGCAAAACGCCTGCAATCGCATATTGACCGCGGAAATTTCCGCAGCACGATTGTTGTTGCAGAGGGCGCCTGGGAAAAAATGCGTCCGTTCGACCTGTATAAGTTCCTCACGCCTTATGGGAAAGAAGTATTCAAGGGTGAGCCGATGACGGCATATCGTTTTGCCAGCGTCATGAAGAGACTGTGCAAGATGCCTGACGGCACATTCCCGGAAGTGCGCCATACCGTGGTTGGTTACACGCAGCGCGGTGCTCGTCCTTCCGCGCGTGACGCGGCCTTTGCAACTGAAGCCGGCATTATGGCAGTTGAACTACTCAAAGGCGGCGTCAGCAACCGCGTGATCGGCCGTCAGAAGGGCGTCGTCTTCCATGAGGATATCGATAAAGCCATGCATGCGCGTCGCCGTTTCAACCGCAAGCTGTATGATACGCTGAATTCTCTGTGATCCGGAATCCGGATTCCTGGCACCGTCCGCATTACTCATGCGGGCGGTTTTTTTACATGAAAAACAGTGTTTAATGGCATTTGATGTTGAAATGGCAGCGGATTGCGCACACTTTTCAAGTGACAAAATGCTGTAAGGGTGATATAATTATTTTTCCAAAAGCGCGGGAGGTGGTAGTATGCTGCGGGTAACAGACCTGCGAGTGCCGCTGCAGGCGGATGCTGATGCTGCCGCCCTGACTGCCGCGCTGAAAAAACTGCGCCTGAAGCCCGATGCCGTTACAGAGTGGCATATAGCCCGGCGCAGTGTAGATGCCCGTGACAAGAGCGATGTGCATTTCGTCTATGCGGTCGATATTGCTGTAAAGGGCAGCGAGAAAGCATTGCTTGCCCGTCTGCGCCCCGGTACGGCATCCCTGACGCCCAAGACGCCTCCGCTGTGCAGCCGGAAGGCAGCACCCCGCGCTCAGGCACCAGTCGTGGTAGGGATGGGTCCCTGCGGATTGTTTGCAGCATTATACCTGGCCCGCGCAGGACTGTGTCCCGTATGCCTGGAACGTGGCGAGCCTGTAGAACGCAGGCAGAACACCGTTGAGGCTTTCTTCAGCGGCGGGAAACTGGATACGGAGAGCAATGTCCAGTTCGGCGAAGGCGGTGCAGGCGCATTTTCAGACGGCAAGCTGAACACCGGGATCAAAGACCCGCGTTGCCGCCAGGTACTGGAAACATTCTGTGAGCATGGCGCTCCGGATAGTATCCTCTGGCAAGCACATCCGCATGTAGGCACCGACCGGCTTCCGCAGGTGGTGGCCTCCATCCGCCGAGAGATCCTTTCCCTGGGCGGGCAGGTGCTCTTCGGTGCACGCCTTACAGAACTGATCGTCCAGGATGGCCGGCTTGCCGCAATCCGGTACGAGACGGCAGGGATCGTGCAGGAACTCAGCTGTACACAGCTGATTCTGGCTATCGGCCACAGTGCGCGCGACACATTCACGATGCTGGATGCGTCCGGCGTGCCCATGGAGCAGAAGCCTTTCTCTGTCGGCGTGCGAATCGAGCACCGTCAGCAGATGATCGACCGCTCGCAGTACGGCGCTGCGGCAGGGCATGAGATGCTCGGTGCGGCAGAATACCGTCTGCATGCACGGCTTCCTGACGGACGCGGCGTCTATTCCTTCTGTATGTGTCCCGGCGGTCAGGTGATTGCGGCGGCGAGCGAAAAGGGTGGCGTGTGCACGAACGGCATGAGCCCGTATGCCCGTGATGGCGTGAATGCCAATGCTGCGCTGCTGGTGGATGTGAGGACAAGCGATTTCCCGTCAGCGCATCCGTTGGCAGGAATCTCCCTGCAGCGTGCCTGGGAAAAGGCAGCGTTTATTGCCGGCGGCAGTGATTACAAAGCTCCGGCCCAGCGTGTCGAAGACTTTATGAAAGGCCGTATCTCCTCCGGTTTCGGAGAGGTGCTGCCATCTTACCGGCCAGGTGTTGAGAAGGCCGACCTGACCCCGTTGCTTCCTGCATTTGCCGCGCAGGGGTTGAAGGCGGGGATTCCGTTGCTGGCAAGGCAGCTGCGCGGGTTTGATCATCCGGACGCGGTGCTGACTGGGATCGAGGCGCGCTCTTCAAGTCCAGTGCGCATCCTGCGTTCGGAGACCATGCAGAGCGCCATCAGCGGTCTGTATCCTGCCGGCGAAGGCGCCGGGTATGCAGGCGGCATTACCAGTGCCGCAGTGGATGGATTACGTGCCGCGCAGGCCGTAGTCGAGACAGTTTCATGATTTTCTGAGCAGAGGTTTTCATGCAGACACCCCCCAACGAAAACAATCCATATTATCATCCGCAGGGATACGGCAACGGTATACCGCAGGTACCCGATCCGGCTGAATACGGTCAGCAGGACGATGCCTACGGTTATTCGCAGCCGCAGGTTTCAGCGCAGCCGCAGAGCGGTCCGGGAGTGCCTCCGCCGTATACACTGCCTGTTCAGCCTGCCGGGTATACGCAGCAGCAGGATTCCTATGCGCCTCAGCAGGGGACTTATCCGCCGCAGCAGAACCCGTATGCGCCTCAGCAAGGGACTTATCCGCCACAGCAGAATCCGTATGCGCCTCAGCAGGATCCATATGCTCAGCAGCAGCCGGAAGAAAATGAATATTACCAGAGCGCGTACCAGCCCCAGCAACCTGTTCCGTTCCAGAATACGCAGCAGCCTTACCAGGCGCCATACCGGAAGAATCATCTGAACATTATCCTGGGTGCCATTGTTGCCGTGCTTGCAGTCGTGCTTGGTGTGATCGCAATCTCACAAATGGTGAAGAGGCAGCCGGCATCGACAGCACGCGTGATGGCTGGTACCCTTGGTTCCGTTTATACAGGTGACGCGCTGATTGTGCGCAATGAAGTGACCTATACTCAGGAAGGCGTATCCCAGATCGACTATACTGCCACCGAAGGCACGATGGTACGACGCGGCGATAAGGTTTGTACAGTGTATACTGCAGGCTTCAACAGCCGTGAGTGGACGACACTGAACAACTACCGCACACAGATCAAGGAATATCAGAAGACATTGCTTGCGGAAACGAACATCGAGACGGATTCGCAGCTGAAACGCCTGAACTCCGCTGTCCTGACGCGTGCTGCAGAGACGCAGGCCATGGTACAGAGCGGCGCAGGCAACCTGATCAACCAGGAAACGCTGATGAAGAATGACCTGCAGGAGCGTGCCTACTACCTGCGCCAGAAGTATTCCGACGATCAGAAGCTCAGCCGCCTGTATGATGATGAAAAGACACAGCTGCAGCGTATCGAGACATGGACCAAGCCCTTTGCTGCCGGCGATACTGGTATTGTGAGCTTCTATAATGACGGTTTCGAGCGCGTGCTGAACTTGCAGACCTATGAGAACTTCTCGCCGACCGAAGTCAGAAAGATGTATGAGGGCACACTGCCCGCTGGCGCAGAGCTCGGCCGCAATGAAGTCTCGGTATACCGCATTGTGCGCCAGGGTAGCTATGCTGTGCTGATGCTGTGCAACGACACCAGCTGGACGCCGACAGTCGGCGCGTCCTACGAGCTGTTGGTAGAGAGCTTTGATAATACGAATGTATCTGCCACGGTCGAATCGGTCACGCGTGCAGAGAACATGCTGCTCGTGCGGCTGTCCGTCAAGGCAGATGTGTCACCTATCCTGTATATCCGTGCCTGCCATGTACAGCTCTCTGAGAGCATTTACAGCCTGACCGTGCCTGCTAATGCGCTGACTACGGATGAAGGCCAGATCGGCGTCGTTGTGGTGCAGCCGGATGGTAATTACTTCCTGCCCGTAACGGTGATCAGCCAGGATGCGCGCGAAGCGCATATCGTGCCGCTGCTCAGCAATATCCTGGGTGAAGGATCGGTCGTTCTGCTGTTCTGATAACCCTTCCGTGAATTGACATTGACTGTTCGAGAATGGTATAATCACTTGGTTGCGCAAAGCGCGGCCAAGTGAGTTTTTTTGAAAGGAAATGACCAAAATGGATAGGAAGCCCATCGTGCTGGTCGTCATGGACGGCGTAGGAAAAACGGAGAAGGATCTGGGTGGCGGCAACATGGTGCTGCATGCGCACACACCGACGCTGGATGAGATGATGCGCGTATTCCCCAACAATACAATTCAAGCACACGGCACGGCAGTGGGTCTGCCTTCCGATGATGATATGGGCAACAGTGAAGTAGGCCATAATGCGCTGGGCTGCGGTCAGATCTATGCGCAGGGCGCCAAGCTGGTGAACGAATCCATCGAAAGCGGAAAGCTGTTTGAGAGCGAGACCTGGCAGGAGCTCACGGGCAACTGCGTGAAGAAGGCTTCCACCTTGCATTTTATCGGCCTGCTGTCCGACGGTAACGTACACAGCAATATCAGCCATCTGAAAGCCCTGATTGCGGATGCTAAGAAGCAGGGCGTACGTGAAGTCCGAGTGCATGCGCTGCTGGACGGCCGTGACGTGCCGGCAACTTCCGCTCTGCAGTATGTGGACGACATCGAGGCGTTCATGGCTTCTCTCAATGATGACAACTTCCATGCCTGCATTGCCAGCGGCGGTGGACGCATGAAAGTAACCATGGACCGCTATCAGGCCAACTGGGGCATGGTAGCCCTGGGCTGGAAGACCCATGTCAAGGGTGAAGGCCGCCAGTTTGCCTCTGCCCGTGAGGCAGTCGAGACCTACCGCGCAGAGACGGGTGCTATTGACCAGGATCTGCCCGCTTTCGTGATTGCGAAAGACGGCAAGCCCCTGGGCCCGATCCAGGATGGCGACAGTGTCGTGCTGTTCAACTTCCGCGGCGACCGCGCTTTGGAGCTTTCCATGGCGTTTGACTATGATGATTTCGATCACTTTGATCGTGACCCGCGCCCCGATGTACTGTATGCCGGTATGCTGCAGTATGACGGCGACCTGAAGCTTCCGCAGCGCTTCCTCGTATCTCCGCCCTCCATCCGCAATACTCTGAGCGAAGTCCTGGTAGCAGCAGGCATTCCGCAGTATGCTGTGTCTGAGACCCAGAAGTATGGCCATGTGACTTATTTCTGGAATGGCAACCGTTCAGAAAAGTTCAGTGAGGAGCTGGAAGACTTCGAAGAGGTTCCCTCCGATGTCCGCAGCTTTGACGAGGCACCCTGGATGAAGGCAGCCGAGGTCACTGATAAGGTGATCGCTGCGATCGAGAGCGGCAAGTACGGCTTCATCCGCTGCAACTATCCCAATGGCGACATGGTCGGCCATACCGGAAACATGGATGCGACCCGCATTGCTGTCGAAAGCGTCGACCTGGAGCTCCGCCGCGTATGGGAAGCCTGCAAGGCGCACGGCTGCACACTGCTCGTGACTGCCGACCATGGCAACAGCGATGAGATGCTGCAGAAAGCCAAGGACGGCTCCCTGCAGCCCAAGACAGCTCACAGCCTCAATCCTGTACCGTTCATCGTGTGCGAGGAAGGCTGCGAACTGAAGGATGGCAAGTTCGGTCTGGCCAACGTGGCCCCGACTGTCCTGCAGCTCATGGGCCTCAAGGCTCCCGACTGCTGGCTGGAAGGCATGCTGAAATAAGACCTGAACGGTATATTTGCGGAAGGACGGCGAGAGCATGAAAGTCTGTGTGATCCAGCCTTATTATTCGCAGAACAGTGCGGATACTGAAAAGTGCTTCCGAGACATGCTGGCGCTCATGGATCAGTGCGACGATTCAATGGATCTGATCGTACTGCCTGAATCATGCACTACTCCGGCTGCCGTAAATGCAGATGAGTATTATGAATGCCTGGAGCGCTATACACCGGTAATGGCGGAAAAGACAGCTGCGCTGGCAAAACGCTGCCATGCAATGGTCTGTGCAAACTATGACTGGAAAAGCAAGACCGGATGGCGGAACACAACTCATGTGTTCAACTGTGAGGGCGAGGAGATAGGCCTCTACTTCAAAGCGCATCCCGCGCCGTCTGAGGCGGACTCCCGCGAAGAAGGCGGGCTTGGTCTTGATTGTTCATACAGCTATGAATACGCTCAGCCCTATGTGATAGAAGCAGAAGGCCTGCGCATAGGCTTCATGACCTGCTATGACTTCTACATGTATGAGGCATTTCCGGCACTGGCTCGGCAGAATGTGGATCTGATCATCGGCTGCTCGCATCAGCGTACAGATACACATAGTGTCCTGGAAACTATCGGACGGTTCCTGTGCTATAACACGAATGCATATCTGGTCCGTTCTTCTGTTTCGCTGGGTGAAGAGTCCAAGGTCTGCGGCTGCAGTATGGTCGTAGCTCCTGACGGGGAAATGCTGCTGAACATGCAGAGCAGGATCGGGCTTGGTGTGATCGAGATCGACCCGCAAAAGAAGCACGCGAAACCGGCCGGATTCCGCAGGCCGCCTAAGCCGCACTGGCAATACATTGAGGATGGACGCCGTCCCTGGCTGTACCAGCCGGCCGGGAGCATGATGATCGCGGATGACGATCATCTGTCTTATCCGCGCATCTGCGCGCACCGCGGCTTTAACACAATCGCCCCTGAAAACAGCATGCCTGCTTTCGGAGCAGCGGTTGCGCTCGGCGCAGAAGAGATCGAGTTCGACCTGTGGAGCACTCGTGACGGCGTGCTGGTCTCCTCACATGACAGAACGCTGGACCGTGTATCCGACGGCAGCGGCGACATCTGTGAGCATACTTATGAGGAACTGCTGAAACTTGATTTCGGCGCCAAGAAGGACGAGCATTACCGCGGACTGCATGTTATTCGGTTTGATGAGATCCTCAGGAAGTTTGCCTGCACGACCATCATGAATATTCATGTTAAGATCTGGGATCACGAGGAACTCGATCCCAGAATGGAACAGATCGCTTCTCTGATCCGTCAGTACGGTGCAGAAAAACATTGCTATATCATGAATTCAAATGATAAGCGCATGAAGGAGTTCCATGAAATTGCACCGGAGATCAATCTGTGTGTGGGCTGGGATCACAATAAGGAAGATATGCTGTCCATGCCCAAACGCGCACTGGCTGTTGGCGCCAAGAAGGTGCAGCTCTTCAAACCGTACTTTGACCAGTCATCCGTCGATTTTGCACATGAACACGGGATTCTCTGCAATGTGTTCTATGCCGATGATCCGGAGGAAGCGATCCGCTACATCGATATGGGCATCGACTGTATACTGACTAATGACTATCTGCGCATCTCCAATGCGGTGCGTGCACATCTCTCAAAATAAGCACATAACGCTCTCTCGAGACCGGCACACGCTGCCGGTCTTTTTGTAACAATTGTAACAAGCTCAGAATAGGTGTTGACTTCTTGTAAGACACGGTGTAGTATATGCGTTGTAAGACACGGTGTCTTAGTACGCGTATGGAGGAATAACAAAATGAAAGCACAGCGTTTGCCCGATGCGGAGTTTGATGTAATGCAGACGATCTGGGACCAGGAGCCGCCGGTGACGACCGGCCTGCTGATGGACCTGATTGGCCGCGACAGGGGCTGGAAGGTACAGACCATGGTCACGCTGCTGGCGCGGCTGACTGAGCGCGGCTTTCTGCGTGTGGAACGTACCGGTGGCCGGGAGCGGGCTTTCTGGCCTGTGATTGGACGTGAAGAATACCTGCAGATGGAAACGGAGACTTTTCTTGGGCATTATCATCGTAACAGTGTATCCAGCCTGATTGCGGCATTGGCGGGGGATAAGCTGAGTGAAAAGGATCTGGATGAACTGAGCGAGATGATCCGAAAGGCACGTGAGGAGGGGAAAGCATGAGCCTGCTTTTAAGGCTGCTTGGCTTTGCTGTCACATCATCTGCTGCAATCGGCGTGGCTTTAGCATTGACCGGCTTGCTTCGCAAGAAGGCGAGTGCGCGGAGTGTATACATTGCCTGGCTGATCGTTCTGATTGCCGTGCTGGTTCCGTTCCGGCCTTTTGCAAGGGCTGTTCCGGTCTCCGTTACGCCACAGGTGACGCAGACTGTAACACGGCCGCTTGTCGCACGCATCCCAGAAACAATGGAGAGGCGTATGCAGCTGCCTGTACAGGAAAGAACACAGGTCCAGGAGACGGTACAGCAGTCAGAGAAAAGCGTTGCGTTCTCTCTTGGTAGTATTCTACTGATCGTATATGGTGCAGGTATATTGGCGTCACTGACTCTCCAGATGATGCAGCATATCCGCTTTCTGCATAGCATACGTCGCTGGCAGACTGCCCCGCAGGAGCGCACTAAGGAGCTGTATGAGACTATAGCCACTGAAATGGGATTAAAAAGGACACCGCCGCTCTATATTTGTCCTGCAGCAGATACGCCAATGCTGGCCGGTTTGGTACGGCCTGCTGTTCTGCTTCCTGATGAGACATTGAACCTGCCAGAATTGCGGCTGGTGTTCCGGCATGAGTTGACACACTGGCTGCGGGGGGATCTGATTTATAAATTTCTGATGATGCTGGCCATTGGTCTGCATTGGTACAACCCGCTGATTTACCTGATGCGGCGCGGACTGGAATATGCCTGTGAAGCGTCCTGTGACGAGCGGGTGATGCGCGGCCAGGACCTGGATGCACGCGCTTACTATTCCGAAACCATTGTAGCTGTGATTCGCCGCCAAAGCGGACGGCGCACGGCCTTGTCCACGACATTCTATGGAGGAAAGAAGGGTATGAAGAACCGAATCATGTCCGTTATGAGTATGCAGCGCCGAAGGCTCGGCGTACTGCTGCTGATTCCAGTTTTAATTATTACTGTGGTGTTCAGCGTTGCTTTTGCCGGCGATACCGGTCTTATTAAGAGCTCGGATACGCCTGAAAAACGCGATGGGGCGGAAAGCCTGGGAAGTCTGTTTGATGAGACGGGAGAATATCTGAGCGCGGAGGAAGCGGAACGCAAAGCTGTAAAACTGTTCTGTGATGTGCGCGAGTATGGCGATGAAATGAATCGGCCTTATGAAGTGACTGACTATATCCGCCGCGATGTGACTTATGGTAATGAAACATACGAGACGGCGATCGTCGACCTGGCAGTAACGTATGAGTATCCTGATCTTGAACCGTCAGTCGCGGTCTGGCGTGCTTATCTGACGCCGCGCGGCGGCGTACCGCTGATGCTGAGTGCGGTCGCGAATGGGTATGAAGCGTTTGGATACTACACCCACAGCCTGATCCTGTCCAATGCTTCTACGGCTTCGCTGGAGAGCAGCCTGCCCCGGCGTGCATATGTCAACAATGCACTGGCGGCATCGGCAAACATCACCAATATGACTACAGATTATGAATGGCCTATGGGTACCTGCTTCAACGGAACTGAAGTAACCGTGACCGACCTTGAGTACTGCGGGAACAATATCCCAATGCTGACAGATGCCGCCATGGTCTACTGGGCACACGTGCAGGTGGGCAATAGTGACCGCGGCGGAGCAAAGGGCTGGATCCCACTAATGGCACTGACCTTTTCGGATGAACTGATCGGGAGTGTAGCCACATTGCCGCAGGGCACGGTTTCCACGGACGCTCTGACCGGGTATGTGAACCTGTACGCAGGATGTGATCTGCAGTCATCGGTGCTGACAAGCGTGCGCGGCGGTGAGAACGTGACGCTTATAGGGCGCTATAATGAATTCTGGCATGTGCGTCTTGCAAACGGTCAGTATGGATACCTGACGCTGGAAAGTGTGACATTGGACGCTGAGATACAGGCATTGGAAGCGAGCGTACTGCCCAAGGCATATGACAAGATCCAGCCGGGACAGACGGTTAGTTATGAAGAATATATTGAGATTCTTTCAGGATTCTATGACAGATACGGGGACAGCAACGAATGGACACTGGAGCAGGCTGCACAGGTATCCCAGTTCCGCCAGGGCTATCCTTTTGACAGGGATCTTGCAGTGAGCATCTTGCCGGGAGAAGACGACATGCCGGAGAAAGAGGCGTATACTTTTGCAAAGGCCTATGTGGAAGATAAGTACGGCATGACGGAAGATACGGTCAGAAGTTTTTTTGAGTCGCTGTACTATCTGCCTGAAGCCCCGGATACGCATCTATGGCGTTTCCGCTTCAACCGGAAACCAGGATACAAAGACTGCGGCGTGACCTTTGATCAAAAAGGCAACATTGTGAGGGATTATGAGAGCGATCGTGTGAACCCGAAGCCGGATCCTATCGATCCTGAGACGCTTGAAAATATTTCATATTATACGGAGCATGGCCGTTTCCGGGGCATAGAAGATGATGAAAGTGTGCTTGATCTTGCCTGGGAGATCTTCGTATCGGCATTCCCACAGGCAGGGAAGCGGGAAGAGTATGAGATCATCGGTGAACGGTTCGTGGAAGATGAACTGGAGGAAGAACTTACCTGGACCCTGATCACGATCCATCCTGTCTATCATGAGGATCCGGGTTTTGTATATCTGGATTATCATGTGGCAGTAGTCGGCGAACGCCTCTTTGCCGATGATTCCGAAGAATATATGGAACGCTATGAGAGCGAGAAGCAGTATCAGCATCTGCTTGAGATGGAAAGCAAGCTTGGCCCCTTCTACGCCTGGACAGTGGAAGAAAAGGCAGAGTATGCGGTGGAATGCGGCATTAATGACTATGCGCTTCCGTCTCCGGATGTCATCTCACAGAAGGAGGCGCTCTCTATCGCGCGTCGTACCATGATCGAACGTGTGCCCATGGATGAAGCGGAGCTTGAGGGCTATCATGCGTTCTTCAGCTACTGTTTGGATTATGAAGGCAACTACAGATGGCGCATTGATTTCTATGACGATGCTACAATCAAAAGCGATTATCTGGACGGCTATATTGTGTGGATTGTACCCGAGACTGGAGTGGTCTCTGAATTCTGGACACCGGGCGGGAATGGCTGACCGAACATGGTGTGCGGCCTGTGGAAACGCAGGCCGTTTTTGTATGGAAAATAACGGTTTTTGTATTGTTCTGTTAGGTTGACAAATAGTGTTGCTGCGTATAGAATACAATAGGAAAGGAAGTGGGCAGTGTGACGATACAGCCGGCTGTTCGTCAGGAAACAGGCAAGATCGCCGCAGGTGTCGGCGTACTGTCCGTACTGACAGCGGCGGTGTACCTGATCCTGGGCCGCTTTAATTATACGGTATTGCTGGGCTTATTGCTGGGCATGGCGTTTGCCATTGGCAATTTCTTTCTGATGGCACTGACAGTACAGCATGCCGCAGAGAAAATGAATGGTGTGGAAGTACCTGCCGAGCCCGAAACCGAGGATGGGGAAGAACCGCCCCAACAGGAACTGAGCCCGCAGGCCAAACAGGCGAAAAAGCGTATGCAGCTATCCTATATGGGCCGTATGGCGATGCTTGTGGTGATGGCGGTAGTCGCAATCAAGCTTCCGTGCTTTGACGCGGTACCTGCACTGATTGTCCAGCTGTTTCCTCGGATTACGGTTTTTATTGAAGGATTAATGATGAAAAAGGAGCAGAACGCGCAATGAGCGAAAAAACCAAGGCGCGGGTCGTTGATATTCTGCTTTTGGCCATGATCATCGTGCCTTTTGTCCTGGCCATTGCACTCAAAGTAGTGAACAAACCGGTTGAGGAGGGCATCTCCATTACCGGTGCAATGGTCTACCTGACGATCCCGATGCCTCTGCAGGATATGTATATCACCGAATCGCAGGTCAATTCTGCCGCAGTGATCATCGCACTGCTTGGGCTGTGCCTGTACCTGACACACGGCATCGCTGTTGTACCCAATTCCAAGCGTCAGGTTGTGGCTGAGTGGATCGTGGAAAAAGTCAATGGCCTGGTCAGTGACAATATGGGCAAGCGCTTCATGGGCTTTGCACCGTTTGTTGCAGCGATCCTGGGCTTGTCCGCATTTTCCAGCCTATCCAGCATGCTGGGACTGTTCCCGCCGACTTCAGACATGAACATTGTGGCCGGCTGGGCGATCCTGGTCTTCATTCTGATTACCCATTACAAGCTCAAGGGCGGCGTGTGGCCGTATATCAAGGGCTTTTTCGAGCCGATCCCGGTATTCATGCCGTTTAACGTGATCGGCGAGTTTGCAACGCCTGTTTCGATGAGTTTCCGTCATTACGGCAACGTGCTCAGCGGTGTAGTAATCGCCACACTGGTCGCGCATGCGCTGCAGGCGGTCAGCAAGATGCTGTTTGGTTGGCTGCCCGGCATCCTTGGCAGCTTCCCGTTCCTGCGCATCGGTATCCCGGCCGTGCTGTCCATCTATTTTGATATTTTCAGCGGCTGCATGCAGGCGTTCATCTTTGCCATGCTGACGATGCTCTATATTGCTACCGGCGCGCCCGCCGAAGACTGACGACTCTATGCGGGGCTGTGCCCTGCCCGAGTATAGATTAGGACCACTATTAAGGAGGTTTCCCCGTTATGATCGAACTTGCCATCGGTATTATTCTTGCCGGCTGTGCCATCGGTGCCGGTCTTGCCCTGATTGCCGGTATCGGCCCTGGTATCGGCGAAGGCAACGCAGTTGCCAAAGCCTGCGAAGCCATCGGCCGTCAGCCTGAATCCCGTGGTTCCGTGACCAGCACGATGATCATGGGCTGCGCTATCGCTGAGACGACCGGTCTGTATGGCCTGGTCATCGGCATTCTGCTGATTTTCGTAGCACCGAACCTGCTGATCAACGCCTTCAAAAACGGCCTGCTCTGGGCAAAGGAGAACGGATTCATCTGATCAGCCGATACTCTCCGTGACCACGCAGAAAGAGAGATAAGAAAATAATGCAGTTTTTGGATATCATATCCGTCAATATATGGGATATCCTGATCTCCCTGATCAACCTGCTGATTCTGTTCCTCGTCTTCAAGCGCTTCCTGTTCAAGCCAGTGCAGAAGATGCTGGACAAGCGCAAGCAGCAGGTAGAGGATATTTATGCTGCAGCGGATGAGAGCCGTACAGCGGCTGAAGACATGAAGCAGCAGTATGAGGAGCAGATGGCCACCGCCCGCGAGGAAGCGGACGGTCTTGTGCGCAATGCTGTTCAGACGGCGCAGCGCCGCAGTGATGCCATCGTGGCCGAGGCGAACAGCCAGGCCAGTCACCTCAAGCAGAAGGCAGAAGAGGAGATCGAGAAAGAAAAGCGCCAGATGCTGTCTGACGTAAGAGGCGAAATCTCCGATCTGGCGGTCAGCATTGCCTCCAAGGTTGTCGGCCGTGAGATCAACGCCGATGATCATCAGGGATACGTGGATGAATTTATCCGGAACGTGGGTGAGAAGCCGTGACGGAGCTGGCCAGAGAATACGGGGACGGTCTGTACGCGCTGTGCGCGGAGGAAAACCTGTCCGCCGATATGCTCAGTGAACTGCAGGAACTGAAAAAGTGCCTGCGGGAAGAGCCGGATTTCTACCGCCTGCTTTCCAACATGTCACTGAGCAAGGAAGAGCGCGTGGGAATCCTGGACAACGCACTGCGCGGCCAGGTGCATCCCTATCTGCTCAATTTCCTGAAAATTCTTTGTGAGCGCG
>JAFYDF010000140.1 GCA_017544935.1 Clostridia bacterium | reverse complement strand
TGCCTGAAATGATCGAGCGCTTCGGTGAGTACATTGACGGGTTTGTCATAGGTCCCAACGATCTTTCCATCATGCTGGGCGTTCCTAAGCAGCTGGATCATCCATCAGTCGTTGAACATATTCAGCAGGTCTTTGATGCCTGCAAACAGTATGGACTGTCATGCGGATGCTATGCGAAGGATATGGAGCATGCGCGCCTGTACGCAAAAATGGGTGCGAACATCTTCTGGATAGGAGATGACCGCACCTATATCAGGAAAGGCCTGGGGGAGTATGTCGAGGGGGTCGCGGAAATATGATAAACAGGGTCTGATCCGATTTACCTGATCTGATCCATTCGAATGAAAGCGTTCTGGCACCATGTGAATACTGAATTAAAGGCGGTGTCAAAATCATAATCATCCGGAAGCTTTGACATCGTAAGCATGAGACGGTCTTCATCCGAGACCGTCTTTTTCAGTTCTACCCGGGTAAGCACAAATATACCTGTCTCAAGATAATGCATGTTCTGGATCAGATAAAACAGGCTCTTGCAGGTAGCTCGGAACTTCCGGATGTTCTTTTCACGGTCTGAATGAATATATCGATGACAGAGCTCATGAAACAGATTGCCGAGACTGATCTTTACATAATTGATTTCATCTGATCTGGATGCATTCGGCAGATAATCTGAAAGCCTGCCGTAAAGGTCTTTCGTCGTATGTGCGAGCTGGCATACCTCCAGCGGGTTCCAGCGCAACATTTCATCTCTGCCGCAGATAAAACCGCAGGCCTTTTCTGGACAGCCCGTCCTTTCAAGGATCCCGCGGTATATATCCATGTCCTGAACGGAAAAACGGTCCAGGATGATCATGACATCTATATCGCTGTTTTCCGTTGCTTCACCACGGAGATAACTGCCCTGGAGACCGGCATATAGAAACCTGTCTCCAAATGTGCTTTTGCATTTCGTGATCAGGCTGTCAAGGTAGCTGTTCAGATCGATCATGCTTTCCTCCGTATCATGTAGTTGGTGTATAGCGCATAAACCCGCTGCATCCGATCTCCGAAAACTCGGAGAATCCAAGTGATTTATAGAACGCCTTCGTCTCCGGACGGCTATCCGTGGCTAGCTCGATCTGCCGCACATGAGCGTACCTGGTAAGCATTTCCTTCAGGAGGGCAGTGCCGGCTCCCTGCCGCTGTTTATCCGGAGCTACGAGGATATCCTGGATAAAGACAATAGTGGAGCCGTCGCCGACAGCCCTGGCAATACCTACCAGCCGGCCGTTATCATATGCTGCAAGTATAAGCAGAGAGTTCCTGTAACCTTTTTCGAGTGCAGGCATATCACACGTATAAGCCGTCCAGCCAACAGAATCATAGAGGCTGCGAATCTCTTCATCGTTATAGTCTGTATATTCCCGGATATCCATTTTGACCTCACAAGAATAATGCTTAAGTAATTTCTGCCTGACTGATTCTAACATATATGTCAGGGAAAAGCCAACAGTATATATGATAGGTCGCTCATTATCCAGAAGAGAAAAGGCGCAGCCTTTCAGCCACGCCTCTTTGAATATTCAGCTTGTGTAATGAGGGAAAGGATCACCATTTGTTATGGACTTTCTCAGCAAAACCGGTCAGGTCTTTGATCGCGACTGACTGCCCGTCATTCAGGACGGCCATCCCGCTGAAACGTCCGAATACCTGATGCTGATCGGAAATCAGAAGTTTGAAGTCCATGCATGCGCTGCGGTCGAGGATCGGGGCAAACTCAAGGGACAGCCGGCCTTCGTCATCCCCGATATGCCAGGGCTTCAGGTAGTCTTCCCTGCCGCCGGCCATGGGGATATCAAAGCGCACGCGGCCGAGCTTGCTCGCGACGCCGTCGCAGAAGAGCATGTTCTCGCTGGCGGCAGAGGTATCGCCGAAACCGTAGCCGAGATTGAAGCCGAACACATGCCCGTCGGCCAGGCCGCTGGCGGAGCCCCAGTACCAGGTGTTCTCATATGTCCATACGCCGCGGCCCCAGTCCAGGACGCCGAAAGCGGAGTCAGGGGAGAAGGCATATTCCTTCCCGTCGAACTCAGCCTTGCCTTCGGCACGCAGGCAGTTGATCTTCTGGTTGTAGTAGAACGCTTTGGGCTTCCCGGCAAAGGGCGTTGCGATCACCATGCTATCCTTCGGCGTACCGGTAAGCGTGATATCAAAGCGGATCGTTTTGCCGTCCACGAAATTGTCCATATATCCGGACAGATGCCGTACGCTGCCGTCATTCAGGAAGCTCAGTGCGTAATCCTTGCCCTTGACGGAGATGTCCCCGCGCTCGCTGGTGGCGGGAAGGCCGCGGTGCCCGAGCGGGAGTATGCACATGCGGGATGTGGTCCGCTCGGTTCGCTTCTCAAAATTGAGAAGCGATATGCTGTCAAGGCCCATATACCCGTTATCGGCTATGGTCAGAGCAAGCCGGTAATGATCGTTGCCAATATAGTAATAATCCCATTTCTTGATGCGCAGCACGGATGCTGCAATACGGCTGCGATCATACTGCAGCAGCAGACTTGTGGCATATCCGGGCTCGGTCAGACGACCGTTTTCATCAAGCAGTGGTCCGGCCTTTGTGATTCGGTGCTGAGGATTGCTTCCCATACAGATCTATCCTTTACTTTCCGTAGCGGTCTTTATGTTCCTGATCGTAATTGCGGTGGAGGTTTTTCTGCATTTTGTTGTAATAAGCTTCAGAGAATTCCTCGGCAGAGATGCCGTAGCAGTTCAGCACGTCATTGAAATACATAGACACGTCTGTCAGCTCTTCGACCAGCCGTTCCCGGGCGAAACCGGGCTCCATGAGCGATTTCCCGCTGTTTTTCTTGGCGACGTCTACGACTTCGCCGATCTCGCCCACGACCCACAGCAGCCATTTCAGTGCCTTCTGCGGATCATTGACCGCTCCCCAGTTGGGATGCAGTGCCTGCAGCTGCAACTGAAGCTGCAGCATGTCACTGACACACAGATCCTTTGTCTGATGATCCCAGACCAGGTCTTCCATCATCTCGAACAGGCTTGTATAGCGGTACTGCGTATCGAAGTCATCATAGAAATGATCGGGGTCAAACAGCGCGCAGGACATGCCCGCGTTGATACCGCTGTTCAGATCAATGTCACGGTCGCCGATCATTACGCAGTTTTCCGGAGTGAGGCAGTGCTTTTCCATCAGGTACTGCAGTGCATCAGGCGCAGGCTTGCCGGGGAACCCGTTCTCGTGCGTGACAAAATCCGAGAAATACTTCGTCAGCCCGTAATGCTCCAGCGCCTGCAGGGAAGTGGCGCTGCGCAGCGTATACAGATAATTGCGGCCGCCGTGTTCGAGCACCGACTGTAGGATGCGTTCGGCACCCGGATAGGGCTGCATGGATTCATAGCCTTCGTCTTCGGCATGGCTGTGATAGATCTCAGATGCTTCTTTCTCACGTCCTGGTGCGAATGTACGGTAAACATGCCCAAGGGAACGTTTAAGCACCGGGAGCAGCTCTTCGGGGGAGACGTCGATTCCCATTTCATGAAGGGATTTATGAACGGCACGGTTGATACGTGGATACGTATCAAACAGCGTGCCGTCAAAATCCCAGAAGAATTCAGTGAATTTCATCTGGATAATATGCTTTCTGTAGGATTACTTTTCGGGCTTATAGGCCAGTTCAGCAGTGCAGTTCGGGCAGCGGGTAGCCTTGATATTGATCGTGCTGTAGCAGAACGGGCACTCCTTGGTGGTGGGAGCAGCGGGAGCAGCTTCGGGCTTCTTCTTGGCGTTCTTGGCTTTGTTGATTGCCTTGATGATGACGAAGAGCACCAGAGCGGTGAGGATGAACTCGATCACAACAGCCACGAAGGTGATGATGCTGCCGGCAAAGCCGGTGCCGCCGTTTTCCATCTTGGGCAGGGACTCGAGGATGGGGGTAAGGAAAATATCGATGACAGCGGTGATGACCTTGCCGAAGGCACCGCCAATCACAATACCGACTGCCATGTCGATGACGTTACCGCGCATCGCGAAATCTTTGAACTCTTTCAGAAGCTTTTTCATAAAAATCATTCTCCTTTCAATGTTTGCTAATATTTTATCATGCCGTGATGCTGAATTCAAGAGAAAAAAGGCCAAATTCCTACATTGCTTTGTCTTTTATCAGCACTATTTTAGTGTTTTCAGCAGAGCCTGGAGAACAATCGTAGAACCATGGAGTTATCCTGCGCGCAGGATGAAGAAATACAAAAGATTTCAAATAGAAAACCGGAGCAGCAGCTCCGGATGAAATATATCTTTACAGCGTAAACTAAATCAGGATTCCTTCTTGGAGAACTGCTTGAAACCTTCGCCCATGACCTCGTGGGCTTCAGTAACCGTGACGAACGCCCGAGGGTCGACAGCAGCGACAATCGACTTGATCTGCATGATCTCGGCACGCGTTACGACGCAGTAGATCATGCCGCGCTTTTCACCGGTATACGCACCGGTCGCGGAGAGGAATGTCGCGCCGCGATCCATTTCTTTCATGATGCGGTCAGCAATGGAAGACGACGCATCTGAGATGATCATTATTTGCTGTTCGGTGTTCCATCCCTTGATGACCATATCGATCGCCTTGGTGGAGACATAGAGCGAGATCAGGGCGAACAGTGCGGCCTGGATATCGAATACGATACCAGCCAGCAGTACAACCATGCAGTCGATGGCGAACAGGAAAGTGCCGACAGAAATGAACGAGAAACGGTTATGCACCATCTGCGCGGCCAGATCAGTTCCGCCGGTCGTAGCGCTGGCGCGCAGGACGAATCCCAGTCCGATACCGAGCAGAATACCGCCGAAAAGACTAGCCAGCATCGGGTCAGTCGTGATCGGTTTTCCAGGCAGGACATCGATAAAAAGAGAGAGCAGCATCATAGCGATGAAGGAACGCAGGACAAACAGCTTGCCGCCGGAACGGAAGCCAAGCAGAAACAGCGGGATATTCAGGATAAAGCTGAGTGTGCCGACGGGCGGCCAGCCAATCAGATGGGTGAGGACAGTAGCGACACCGGTAATGCCGCCGGGGGCAATGTTGTTCGGCACAAAAAAATACGCGTAGGAAACGCCGGATATGATACAACCCAGCAGAATCAACGCGTAATCCCGCGCAAGCGGATAATGTTTATACTGTTTCCATTTCTTGACCATCTCTGCAGCCTCTCTCCATACGCACTTCTCTGGAAGCGCCAACCTTAATATTATAGCAGGAGAAAGGGTGGATTGTCAAAATGATCAGGTGTTGGTCGTACGTACGACCTGGACGTTCGGATAAGTCGCCAGATGGTTGATAACATCTGTGTAGTTCAGATTGCTCGGAAGATGCAGCGTGTAGATGTTTGTATACACATTCGGGTCATTGCTGCTGGGATCGCCATTGGTCTCGATATGGAAGTCCAGGTCCAGGACCTTGATGCCGGACTTCTCAAAAAAATCATTGATGAACTGCAGCGTTTCATTGCGGTGGATGAAACGAACTTCCACACGCTTGACAGCATTGACGCGGATGACCTTCTGCAGCGTCAGAAGAACGAGGATGACGAACAGGCAGATGAAAAGTGCGACCCAGTAATATCCGTAGCCGCAGGCAATTCCCATACATGCTGTGTTCCATAATGAAGCGGCAGTGGTCAGACCGGCGATCTTCTTCTGCTGGACGAAAATGGTACCGGCACCCAGGAAACCGATACCGCTGATGACCTGCGCGCACAGACGGCCCACATTGTAGGTAACGTGCGAACTGGTAGAGTCGTTAAAGCCAGCCACATACAGGCACTCGATCAGGGCGATGGAGCAGGCACCAAGGCAGACCAGCACGTGAGTGCGAAGGCCTGCAGGACGGTTCTTGTACTGACGCTCGGTTCCGACTACGCAGCCGATAACAACAGCAAGAACAATACGGACCAAAATTTCAATAGAGGTGAGATCGTTTGGATGAATAAGACTGAAACGCATACAAAAATACCCCCGCTGGAAGGAAAAGTATTCATTAGAAGTATATTATACAACACTGCCAGCAAAAAGTCCATATAATAATGCAAAAATATTACAAAAAATGACGCAAACAAGACATGCCGGACAGTGCGGGGAGGCTGGTACGGCTTGACAAACATAGGGTGCAAACGTATAATACCAAAGGCAGAAAAGAAGGAATTTCCTCATGTTTCTGACAGTAAACAGCAATAATCGAGGGAGGATCCAGATGCTGACACAGGCGCCCAAAGGTACGCGCGACATGCTTCCGCAGCAAGCGCATATCTGGCAGACGATCGAAAGCGTAATGCGCAGGCGCGCTGCACTCGCGGGATACCGTGAAGTTCGCACACCTGTTTTTGAGCATACCGAACTGTTTCTGCGCGGTGTAGGCGATACTACTGATATCGTGCAGAAGGAAATGTACACATTCAAGGACAAGGGCGACCGCAGCATCACGCTGAAGCCCGAAGGCACAGCGGGTGCCGTACGCGCGTTCCTGGAAAACAAGCTCTTTGCGGATGCGCTGCCCTGCAAGATGTATTATCTCAATTCACCTGTGTTCAGGTATGAGAAGCCGCAGGCCGGCAGGCTTCGCGAACACCATCAGTTCGGTATGGAATGCTTCGGCGGTAAATCCCCCGCGGTGGAAGCTGAGCTGATCTCGACACTCCTGGATATCCTGGGCGACCTGGGGCTGAAAGGGCTTTCAGTCAGTATCAATTCGATCGGATGCCCCAACTGCCGTCCGCGCTATCATGCGGCCCTGAAAGAATTCCTGTCCGGAAGGTTCAATGACCTGTGCGAGGAGTGCCGCGAGCGCTTCGACAGGAATCCGCTGCGTGTTCTGGACTGCAAGGTTCCCACCTGTAAGGAGATCGTCAAGGAAGCTCCGAGCATGCTCGATATGCTGTGCGACGATTGCCGCGCGCACTTTGACCAGCTGCAGGAACTGCTGACAGCCAAGGGCATTCCGTATACGATCGATTCACATATTGTACGCGGCCTGGATTATTACACGAAGACCGTGTTCGAGATCATGGTCACGCGCGGCCGCGAAGGCCTGGCGCTCTGCGGCGGCGGACGCTATGACGGGCTCGTCGAAGAACTGGGCGGTCCTGCTACTCCTGCTGCCGGTTTCGGCATTGGCACAGAGCGGATCATCATGGAGCTTGCCAACCAGGGTATTGAACTGCCCGAACCTGCGCCCTGCGCGGTGTATGTGGCGAACCTCGGCGAGGAAGCGCGTACAGCTGCTTACCTGCTATGCCAGGGACTCCGGGAAAAGGGAATCCAGACAGAGCAGGATCTGTGTGGACGCAGCCTCAAGGCGCAGTTCAAGTATGCCGATAAGCTGAACGCGAAGTATATCGCGCTGGTGGGCGGCGACGAGCTGAGCCGCGGTGTGATCAAGCTGAGGGACCTTGCCACCCGCGAAGAGAGTGAGATCCCGCTGGATGAAGCAGCGGACCGGATCGCGGGACTCCTGTGAAACTGCAGATAACACTGAACAATAAGGCAGAACGCTGAAAGCGATCTGTATTGAACAATAGGAACGAGAGGTAGAAAAAGGGTATGGAAAGAAGTCTGATCGCCAATCTGAAGATCGGCGAAAGAAACAAGGTACAGGGCTTTGTGGAGAACATCCGCAACAAGCGCACGATGGCGTTCCTGGTCCTGCGCGACTACACCGGCCGCGTGCAGCTGACGATTGAAAAGGAAAAGTATCCTGAGGTCGCCGCGCTGGTGGACCAGCTGACCGTAGAGTCAGTAATCACCGTGGAGGGCATGGCCGTTGAGAACAGCTATGTCAAGATGGGCGGCGTCGAAGTGCTGCCTGACACGCTGAAGATCGAATCCATTGCGGAATCCCTGCCTATCAGCAAGGATGCGGCCATCGACAGCCGTCTGGATTACCGTTGGGTGGACCTGCGCAGCGATCGCAATACACTGATCTTCAAGGCACAGACTGTCCTGGTCGCTGCCATGCGCAACTTCCTGCTTGAACGCGGATTCCTGGAGATCCATACCCCGAAGCTGATCGCGGCGGCTTCCGAATCCGGTGCCGACGTGTTCGAGCTCAAGTACTTCGACCGCAAGGCGTATCTGAGCCAGAGCCCGCAGTTCTATAAGCAGATGGCAATGGCTGCCGGTTTCGACCGGATCTTCGAAGTCGGTCCCGTGTTCCGTGCCGAGAAGAGCTTTACCAACAAGCATGCCACCGAGTTTACCGGCTTTGACCTGGAAATGAGCTATATCACCAGCTTCCGTGATGTCATGGCAATCGAGGCTGAACTGCTGCAGGCTGCGCTGAAGGCTGTTAAGGAACAGTACGGCGAGCAGATCAAGGAACTGTACGGCCTTGAGACCGTAGTTCCTACGCTGCCTTTCCCGGAAATGAAGCTTGCGGATGTCTATAAAGAACTGGAAGAACGCTACGGCTACACCGTGGACGACAGTGAGAAGAATGACCTGACCACTGACGCCGAGCGTCTGTGCGCAAAGCTGTCCATGGACAAGTTTGGTCATGAATTCCTGTTTGTCACCGATTACGGTCCCGAAAAGCGCGCGTTCTATCATATGCGTGACGAGAACGGCATGCCGCTGGGCTATGACCTGATCTGGCGCGGTACTGAGATCACGACCGGTGCACAGCGTGAACACCGCTATGAACAGCTTCGCGCGCAGGCTGACGAAAAGGGTCTGACCGAGGATGTCAAGTTCTACATGGACTTCTTCCGTTACGGCTGCCCGCCGCACGGTGGCTTCGGCCTGGGCGTGGATCGCCTGACCATGCTGCTGCTGGGCATCCCGATCAAGGAGGTCATGTTCCTCTTCCGCGGCCCCAACCGCGTGACTCCGTAATAGTTACAGACATGAATAAACGGCACGGATTCGATATGACCCGTGCCGATTTGATTTTTACCTGTTAATTATTCAGACTCTTCTTCGTCCTCTGCTGATTTGCGGGAATCAGCGGACTTAACGATATTGTCTACGAAGCGCCCGGCTTTTTCCATTGCGTTGTTCACGCTTTCATCAAAGGGAAGCCCACGCAGCGTGAACCTGTAGCCAAAGACCAATGCGAGCAGTGTTGCTCCAAGCGTACACCAGAAAAGAAAGATCAGCAGAAGCAAAACGACATTCAGAGGCAGCCCCAGACGGAGCTCGCCTTTTCTTTTGATCTCTATGGTGACCTCATTGCCCTTTTTGACCAATCCTGCCAGCATGTGAAGGAAGCGGGTAATGATATTTGTTGGAGCAGATTTTGCTTCCTGAGCAGTCTCGGGGTCGCTTTTCTGCTCCGCTTCCGAGGTGGTGTCTGCAGATAACTCAAGGTCCTTAAGCTTTTCCTTGCTCTGCAGCATCAGCAGGGCATCAAGCAGGTCCCAGTCATTTGTTTCTAGGGCTTCCTTGGCTTCTTCCAGGCTGACGTTCGCTTTCGAGCTCAGCCTTTCGACCATTTCCAGATGATCCATGTCGGCACCTTCTTTCGTGTCGGAAGGGGAAACGGATTATTGGAGAGGCGCTGCGGTGGGCGCAGGCAGCACATATGGATCAAAGAACATCTTTTCCTGCGTCAGGCGGCCGGCTACGCCATCGGCTTCCAGACCGTTGACCTGCTGGAAGTATTTCACGGCTTCAGCGGTCTTGGGACCGTAGTATCCGTCTGGTTCTTCATGCAGGTAACCGAGCTCTTTCAGCCGCGCTTGAAGATTACGAACGCTGGTACCCCTGGAACCATTGTTCAGGACATAAATGCGTGGCGTGGGAGATGGTGTTGGTTCAGGGGTCGCCGTCGGAACGGCGGTAGGTGAAGGCACCTGCGTCACATACGGCGTGGGAGAAGGTGTATGCAGCGCTTCGTAAGGCAGGGGCGTAGCATCCACTGCCTGCACGGCGGTACCTGTCAGTACGACCATATAGGTCAGAATCAGCTTGAGAAGATCCATTTCATCCTCCTACCGGGATCAGATATCGATGAACTTCCGGAATTCGGGCAGGATACCGATCCCGTCCGGGTAATGCGCGGCAAACTGCGGTACCGCATGGCTGGGGAAGGAGTTGCCTTCGATGAACCGTGGGCCGTCTGCCGTAATAGCAACGTCCCAGGCTACAAAGCGTACCTGAGGCACTTTATGCATGGCTTCCAGGCACATGGCCTTTGCTTCTTCAAAGTAGGGGATCGTGAAGCCGATGATGGGTGTACCGGTCATCGGGTGTTTTTCATACACGTTACCGGCTTTGTCAGCAGCTACTGTCAGAAGCTTGCCGCTGGCGAGATCGACGCGGGCGGCCATGCCGCCCTGGTCTACGTTGTCCATGACCTTGCCGTTGCCGATGCGCAGAAATGCGTACACGATGCCTTCCTGTTTATCACCGATCAGTGTGGCGATGCGGACCGTATTGACGGAAGTGGGGCACATCGCGGCCATGGTTGGATGCTGGATCAGCAGCTCTTCCAGGAGACCCTCGCCCATGCCATGGAGCTTTTCGAGGAAGGCGGGCAGATCATTCTGCCAGTCTTTCTTTTCAAACTTGACAATGCCTACACCGCTGGAGCCTTCGAGGGGTTTGAACAGGACGGAGGGGAGATCTTCCAGGAATGCCTTTAGGGCGTCTATGGTCAAGCTCGCGTCCGCCTTGATCCAATTGCGGCCGACCTGGTCAGCAAAAAGCGTGTTGAACTCAGCCTTGTCATCAAAGGAATGCCAGTAGGCTTTATCGTTCATCCGGCGTACGATACTGTTTGAGATGCCGCGGGTGATGACGGTGCGGCGCTGCGCATCATTCAGCTTATACATCGCGGCGATCTTGTAATCCATGTAGCCTGCGTTGTACTTGACAGCGCACTTGAGCATGTCGCTAAGCAGCCACATGCGGCTTTTTCCGGACTTTTTCTCAAGCATTCCGGCAGTCTGCCACATGCGCTTCCAGTCCATCTTGAGCGCGCGCTTGATAGCGAAAGTGATCCTGCTCATCAGTCTGCAACCTCGATCATACATTGAAGCGGAACAGCGTCACATCGCCGTCCTGCATCACATAGTCCTTGCCCTCGGAACGCACCAACCCTTTTTCCTTGCAGGCGTTCATGCTCCCGAGTTCCTTAAGTGTTTCAAAAGGTACGATCTCGGCACGGATAAACCCGCGTTCGAAGTCGGTATGGATCTTGCCTGCGGCCTGGGGTGCCTTGGTCCCGCGTCGGATCGTCCAGGCACGGCATTCGTCAGCGCCAGCAGTCAGGAAGGAAATCAGGCCGAGCAGGTGATAGCTGGCGGTGATCAGACGGTCAAGGCCGCTACGTTTGATGCCCAGCTCGTCCAGGAACATCTGCTTTTCTTCTTCTTCCATGCCTGCGATCTCTTCCTCGATTGCAGCAGAGACAGGCACACACTCGGCGCCTTCAGCTTCTGCAATACGGCGGACAGCGGCCGTCATGGGATCGGAGTCAATGTTTGAAATGGCTTCTTCGGAAACATTTGCGGCATAGATGACAGGCTTTGCGGTGAGCAGGAACCAGCCGTTGACGATGGCCTGCTCTTCCTCATTAAGCTCGCACGTGCGAGCGGGCTTGCCGCTCTCCAGATGGTTATATACCTTCTGTGCTGCCTCGGCTTCCTGCTGGTATTTCTTGTCACCGGTCTTGAACAGCTTCTGTGCCTTTTCAAGACGCTTCTGCACGGTTTCCATATCGGCGAAGATGAGCTCCAGCTGTATGGTCTCGATATCACGTGCGGGATCGACGGAGCCGTCTACATGGATGATATTGTCATCCTCGAAGCAGCGGACCACATGTACGATCGCATCGCATTCGCGGATGTGCGACAGGAACTTGTTGCCAAGGCCCTCACCGTGACTTGCACCCTTCACAAGGCCTGCGATATCAACGAATTCAACGCTCGCCGGGGTTACCTTCTTGGGCGAATACATTTCAGCAAGCACGTTCAGACGGTCATCCGGGACTGCCACGACACCGCTGTTGGGTTCGATCGTGCAGAAGGGATAGTTGGCAGCCTGTGCGCCTGCGTTGGTAATGGCATTGAACAGAGTGCTTTTGCCGACATTGGGAAGGCCGATAACGCCTAGTTTCATGGAACTGTCACCTCAGGATAAATGATTGGCCGCCGGATATGGATCAGGCGGGAGTATGCGTATCTGAAAGGGATAAATCTCCGCTGCTATTATATCAGAAGGCATGAGATTTCTCAATAGCAGTAAAAAGAGGGCTGTAAATCAGCCCCCGGTCACGACACGGATGAAGAAGCCGTCGCTTGTGAACAACGGACTGAGCGAACTCTGCGTCAGATATCTCTGCAGCATATCGACAGGGATCGCAGTGCGTATGAGCGGCAGCAGCAGGAACAGGACATACAGTAACAGCATCCCGCGCAGCAATCCGAACACGGCGGCGATGACAGCATCCCCATGACGGAGAACGGGCAGGTCATGGACATGCCAGACCAGACTGATCAGAGCATGCAGCACGACAAAGCAGGCGAGGAAGCTTGCGGCAAAGCCGCCGATCTGCAGCGCTGCGGACACGATCGTGGCAGAAATATACTCATTGACAGTAGTTAGCCCGACTGACGCGAAAGAAGCATTCTGAAGGTTGCTGTACAGTAACGTTTCTATGCATTCGGGGATGTTTACGCTTTTCATGACTGCATCGAGCGCTGTCCCGCTGATATTCTGTACGGCAGTGGATGCCAGAGAGGAGTCGCCGACCAGGGAACTCACGTCCATGTATGTCGCGAAGATGGACGGCAGTCCGGTGTTTGCGGCAAGCCAGGATGCGGCCCGAGGTCCCAGCACAAATGCGCCGCCCAGCGAGAGCAGGGCAGCGGCAAGACCCATCAGTGATGCCAGGAATCCGCGGTAGACCGCGAACAGCACGCTGACGGCTATAATGATCAGGATGGCAATATCGATCGCGTTCATAAGCTTAAGGCAGGGTCACAGCCCATACGTCGGTCCCGCACACAAGCAGCGCAACACCGTTGCTGGTGATTCCCAGATAGTCTGTCACGGTACCACTGACGGGCAGGCTCAGCGCAGAGAAGCGCTGCTCGCCGATGTCCGAGCGGTAAAGGCTGTTCCCGGAGAAAGCATAGAGGCGGCGGCTGCGGATCGTAGCGCCGACGCAGGAATCAGGCAGGGAATAACGGGTATCGCGGGAACCGTAAAGCAGGCGCAGTTCGGTGAAGGCACCGTCTACATCCGTCTGCATAACGGGTGCGAAGAGCAGGTAGGGATAGGTTCTCGTTGCACTGCTGCCTACCAGACGCCAGCCGTATACAAGCACGGCGTCCGAAACGTTTTCCGTTCCGCGGTAATCGTACAGGCGAAGCTGGCGCGTATTGATTACGTTCAGCATGCTGCCTGAATAAACGACAGCATATGTGATCGGTTCACCGAGCGTGACACTGCCGGTATTCATGTCGCCGACGTGGTAGGTGAACATCGTTGTCTCGGCCGCGGAGCCATATACGTCGAGTGCTGTCGTCCATAGGAATTCGCCGTCGCCGAAGAACCCGCAGTCGAGAATGGTCAGATCGATATAATTATTCGTTTCACTGTCGATGCGCGTACCGACCATATCCATGACCGTCAGTGTCGGGCTGAGCCCCTCGCCGGTAACGACAGCTACATACTTGGAACCGATACGTGCGAACTGGATTGGCTCACTGAGCTGATCACGATAGGTCGAGCGTCCGTTGCGGTCAAAGACCATAAGCTCATTGCCGCTCCATACGGCTACCTGCTTTTCACCGGCACTGAAATTGGCGTTCTCACCTACGGACACCTTCCAGAGCTCGCTGCCGGAAGTAGAAAGGCAGAAGAGCGTAGTGCCATCCAGGTATAGGATGCGGTCGTCAAAAGGCGTGACATTCTGACTGACGACGCAGCGGAGCTTCGTACCGCTGAGTGTGCGGTTGCGGCCACCGATACGTCCGATTGCGTATATGATCAAGACCAGCAGTACGATGCCGACTGCCAGCAATACATATCCACGAAGCCTGCGATTTTCCGGCGCAGTGTCAAGTCTGGGCATAATTACCTCCAATTTGCCCTTACATTATACGCGGGCAGCGGTCCCGCGTCAATGAAACAATTAAGGCTCTTCTGATGAGAACAGACGAAGCAGGTCCGCCTCGCTGAGCTTTGTCGGCATACTCTCACCGGGCGTGATCAGCTTGTCAAAGAGCATTCGCTTCGCGCGGCTCATACCGACGACCTGTTCCTCGATCGAGTCATGCACGACGAGCCGGACGACCTCGACTGTTCTGGTCTGTCCGATCCGGTGTGCGCGGTCGACAGCCTGCTCTTCAGCAGCGGGGTTCCACCAGGGATCATAATGGAACACGAGGTCCGCACCTGTCAGGTTGAGGCCCGTGCCGCCCGCTTTGAGCGAGAGCAGGAATACGCTGCCGGTGCCTGTGTTAAACGCGTCACAAAGCTGGATGCGCTCGCTTGCAGGCGTGTCGCCGTCAAGATACAGGCAGCTGATGCGCTCCTGCTTTAGGCGGGACTCTATGAGCCGCAGCATTCGCGTGAACTGTGAAAAGACGAGTGCACGGTGCCCATTCTGGATCGCGGGACGCAAGAGGTCGACCAGAAGCTCGAGCTTGCCCGATGTCCCCGAATAGTCCGGCACGCATAGCGCCGGATGACAGCAGATCTGTCTGAGCTCGGTGATCGCGGAAAGGACTTCGGCGCGGCTTCCGGTAAGACCGCGCTCATTCAGCAGGCGTACTACGTTCTCCCGGCGCCGGAGCATGCCTGCGCGATAGACCTGGCGCTGTTCGGCTGGCATTTCGGCTATCATGGTGGTATCGAGCTTGTCGGGGAGCTCGTTGAGCACATCTTTCTTGAGCCTGCGCATGAGGAATGGGCGGATGCGCATGATCAGTTCATCGCTGTTCTGACCGTCGCCGTAACGGCGGTGGAACGCGCCTGCATTGGGAAGGTATCCCGGAAGGATGAAGTCAAATATGCTCCAGAGTTCACCTGCGTGGTTTTCCATGGGCGTGCCCGTCAGCGCGACGCGTGTCTCTGCCTGCAACTGCTTGACCGCATGCGCGCCGACACTTGCGGCATTCTTGATCTGCTGTGCTTCATCAAGCACCGCGAAGCGGAAGTTCACGCGCTGCAGGAGCGGAATGTCGCGGCGGATCAGGGGATAGCTTGTGATCACAATGTCAGGTGCGTCGCTGCCGATCAGGCAGTCGATCTGGTCACTGCGCGCGTCCTGGCTGCCACTGAGCAGCAGAACTTTAAGCTCGGGCGCAAAACGCTTCAGTTCACTGTACCAGTTGTAGGTCAGGGACGTAGGTGACACGATGATCGAAGGCTTCCGCTCCTTATTGGTTCGCACAAAGTACAGCAGCGCAGCAATCGTCTGCACAGTCTTGCCGAGACCCATGTCATCTGCCAGGATGCCGCCCATGTGCAGGTAATGCAGTGCGCAGAGCCAGTTGAATCCACGCACCTGGTACGAATGCAGGCAGTCGAGCGGCGGCTCAGGCGTCTCGATTTCGAGCCGCGCGGCGCGCTCAACGGAGTCATCCACCGTGACGGGCAGACTGTTCGCGTGGATCAGCGCTTCCAGGTATGCTGCACGGTATGCCTCAAGATCCGCTTTGCCGGTCGTCTCTTCAGCTTCGCATACGGCTTCGGCGAGCTGCTGCCAGGAATCTGTATCTTCTAGTGAAAGGAAAGTTCCGTCCTTGAACCGGAAATAAGAGGCGTGGTCACGCAGTGCGCGCATCAGCGGCAGCAACTCCTCGATCTCTTCTTCGTTATCCTCAATGATCAGCTGGAGCTGCCCGTTGTTCATGCTGCGCAGTTTGCCGGAAAGCTGTGCACGGCGCGGTGTCAGGGCGCGGAACGCTTTGCTGAAGAATACCTCAGCCTTCTCCGCAAGCGTCTGGACGCCTTCAGTAACGAAACGGTAGATCTCGTCCTGACCATGCAGGTACACGCGGCCGCCTGCGATCCGGAAACCGGATGTGGCCATGAGGTCTTCGATCTCCTGCTCGCTTTGTGCGTCACGCAGCAGGAGTGTTCCATCTGTGCGGTCCGGATCAGGAGCAAACGGATTGATGATTATATCTCCATACAGGAACTCTGTGCGTGCGGTCACGTCCGCACCGTCGCGGTCGAGATAGACGCGCGCATGGAAGGGTGCGCGTACGAGCTGCCCTTCAAGATCCGGGGTAAAGCGCAGGTCACCGACACGTGCGAGCCACATGGAAAGTTCGCCCATGACACGCTGTGTCTGACTGCTTTCATACTGGAACGAAACACGGCCATCGGGATGGTCTGCCATGCAGACATGCGCAGCCGCCTGTTGGGCCGGCGAAACGCGTGTCACGACACCATCGCAGAGCGCATATGAGAAATCCTCGGTCAGAGGACGGACCTTTCCGGTGAATGCTGCCGTGATGCGCAGGCGGTGCTCACCACTGTCCGCATGCGCATGGTCGCTGATGGTGAATGAAAGCGGAAGCGGGTCTGTCGAGAGCCCGGTCTGCGTTACTGTGCTTCCAAAGGCGGTCAGGCGGAAACGGACGCCGTCCAGGAGAGAAAAAACTTCAATAGCGGTCGAAGACGGGATGGGCAGGGAACGCGCTTCGTCGACCCTGATCGGGACATGCGCGTTCTCCAGCGTGTCGCAGTGCCGGATGAGCAGGTCAAGCAACAGCTGTTCCTGTTTCTCGAATCGCATCCAGGAAGGGAAGAAGGTAAAGCCCTTGCCGAGTTCCAGAGGCTCGCCGGTGCGGACTTTGCGGATGAACTCGGGGATGGAGCGTACGACATACATGCGTTTCGTGCCGATGCGCAGCCCGATATAAATGGCCTTACCTGAAAAGGTGAGTTCAGGCTCCAACTCGACCGTCGTGGTCTCAGGGAGACCTTTCTCCATGGCATCGAAAAGCTTATTCGCGCGTGCGACTGCCTGTGCTTCGCGCAGTGCACGCAGAGATCCCGAGCGCTGCGCGTCTGTCAGTGCGGCGATCGTATGTCTGCACCAGGGTGCGCTTGGACAACTGCAGTCGGACATGCCGTCGGAATAAAGCTTGATATGCTTGGAAAGCCCGGCGACAGTATAGACAAGGCAAAGAGGCGTACGCAGTAACTCACGCACGCCGCCGCGCCGGTATAGTGCGCGCCCGGCTTCATACTCTTCCTGTCCGCATTTTTCCCTGAGTGTTACAAGATCCATGAGCAATCTCCTTCTGCCGAAAAAGGGGTATCCTTTCTTATTCGCCAAGCTTCCGTGAATTCCTGCTAGCCTGAAAAAATGAAAACTGTGAAAATGTGAAAAATTGGCTTGAAATATAAGAAATTTGCATTATATATCTTGACGCAAAAGGAAATAGCGATTAGAATATCTATTAAATTAAACAAAGTTAATTTGTTGTCGGAGAGGAGCGATATAGATGGATTTTTCCGATCGCGTTATTCTGTCTTATATTGAAGAAGACAACACGGTCCGTGCCTATTTTCGCGTACGGCCATTATTAACAGAAGAAGGCGCGCTGCCTCAGTCCGAAATTGACCAGCTTCCGGATGACGGATATCTGCGTGTTGTGCCCGACCGTAATGAGCAGCATACTTTCAAGGAGAGGATGCGCAGCCTGGAGCCCCTGTGTGTGATCGACCTCAAAAACCTTCCGCCGGATGCTGTCAAGATCCGCAGCAACAAGAACTATTCACCTAAGCAGGGTGAGAATAACCAGTTTATTATTTATTCCGATGCGGTACGCGAGATCCCGCAGCAGCTGTTTTTTGAAGTGATCAGCGCGGAAGCGGATGAAAAGGAAAAGATCAGTCAGGCCGCGACCCCGCAGTGCTATCTGCGAAGCGGCGGACGTATCTACGGACCTGTCAGCCGTGCCACCGGTCTTGAGCAGGAAGGCGCTGCACAGCTTGCGCCTGACAGTGAAGGCATCTTCGCAGTCAATATGCCTGACGGGACAGAAAAACTCTTTTACTGGCCGCAGCGTCCTACTACAGTGCGCAGTGACAAGCTGGATAACACACAAAAAGATTCTGCAGAGGATGCAGGCGAAGAGACGCAACTAAACGGCGTTCCGCTTTACCAGACGATGGCACGCCGGCCGGCGATGCCTACGCGTGCTCATAACCCACTGATGGATGTGGTCGACCGGCAATTGCATGGCCCCCGTCCCGAAGCACCGGGTGCATCCCTGAACGCAGGGGAGACAAAACTCCTGGACAATCCGCTGGATGCGTTCAAGAAAGCACTGAACGAACTGTGGACGAACCCCGATATGCAGAAGCAGGCTGCCGCGCATTTCCTGAGTATGACGGGTGTGCAGGCCTGGCTTGATAAACAGCTGGCAGCTCGCGGCACGGATGTGATCTCGGCCGCATTGAACGGACAGGTTCAGGATCTAGAAGCAGAACGCCTGGCCTTGATCATGCAGATCGAAAATGCTCAGAAAAATATGACCGCGCTGCGCAGTGAAGCGCTGGCACGTGCGAACAAGGAAGAGACCGACGCGCTGGAACGCGCGCATCAGGCGACCGAGGCTGCAAAAGCTGACCTCGAACAGATGCAGATCGAACGCGGAAAACTGCTTGAAGAACGCGATGAAGCCCTGTCTGAAATGCGCGAAGCATCCAAGAATACAATATACCTGGCTGCGCAGGCAGGCGGTTATACAGACCTGGATAACATGGTGGAGCGCATCACCGCATCGCTGACAGCTGCCGGTGCCGTATGCAGCCGGAATGACGCGCTGCATCTGCTGACACTGCTGTGCGTCGCACCGCAGCAGATCGGTATAGAAGGCGCGACGATCGCAGATTCTCTCACCGATGCACGCGCATTCGCGGCTGCGCTGGGTGTCACACCATCCTACGATGATGGTACGCACTGCGTGTGCGTTAAAAAGGGCGGCGACAGCTTTTGCGTGCTGATCGCGCATGAAGGAGAGTGCGAGTGCGCGGATTATACGCGCCTGATCGTGAATCCGTATATGGCTGAAGAACGTGCGCAGATTGATGACGTCACATACGCGCTGAAACCATGGCCGGTCGCATATCTGAAGGCAGCCGACGGATGGAGTTTCGCTAAAGCTCCGGTATTTTCTCCTGTCAACAGAGGGATCGTGAAAGAACTCATGATTCGTGATATAATGGAAGTGCCTGCACCGACGTATAAACTGCTGGACGCACTACAGAGTGCGCTTCGCGAAGCAGGCGCCCCGCTTCCGGCACAGGTTCGCAGGAGCATGAACGAATACCTGACCATTGTGGCAGGAAAAATGGCATGCGGGATCGCTTCGGCACTTGACTATGCTGTCAGCGCATGGGTCGTGCCGCATATGAAACACTATGGTATTACAAAAGAGCAGGTTCAGCTGCAGCTTCAGGGCCTGCCGATGACACAGTCATTATTGTGAGCATGAAAGAGATCATCCGTCTGACAAGCATGCAGAACCCGCAGGTCAAACTCTGGAGAGCGCTGCGGGAGCATAAAGGGCGCGAGGAGCAGCATCTGTTCATTGCAGAAGGCGACCACCTGACCGGTGAGGCGCTGAATGCACATGCAGCCCAGACACTGCTGATTGCGGATGAAGCTCTGGACAGGTTTCCGCAGCATATAACCGCGGCACAGGAACAGGGGATAAGCGTATACGCATTACCCGGGCATGTATTTACTTCGCTCTGCGATACCAAAACACCGCAGGGCGTTTGTGCTGTCTGCCATCTGCCGGATATGGATCGTGAGATCCCAGAAAAACCGTTGAAGGTTGCCGCACTGGACGGCGTGCAGGATCCGGGCAATGTGGGCACGGTCCTGCGTACACTCGATGCAGCGGGGTTTGACGCACTGCTGATCAATGACCGTACCGCAGATCCATACGGACCCAAGGCGCTGCGCGCGTCGATGGGCGCCGTGTTCCGCATTCCGGTCTACCGTTGTGATTTGCCGGGAACGCTCGCAGGGATGGTTAAAGAATATGATCTTTATGCAGGCCTGCTCGATGGCAGTACGCCGTTTTTTGAGCGGCAGAGGAGTAAACCCGGTGTGTGCGTGATCATAGGCAATGAGGGTGCGGGGATATCGAAAGAGGTAGCATCAGTGCCCGGACTGCAAAAAGTCAGGCTGCCGATGGAAGGCGGTGCAGAATCCCTGAACGCGTCTGTTGCGGGCGCGATCATGATATACGACATCGTAAGATGCGGGAAATAGATTTTGTTTTTGGAGAAAACATTTATGCCGATTTTGTATTTTTTTGAAGGCATTCGCCAGACCTGGCTCAACAAGATCATGCTTGTTATCACTGAGCTGGGCAACGAGATCCCGTTCATGGTCATCTCGATCGTTCTTTTCTGGTGCATCAGTAAACAGGTGGGCTATTTCATGCTCACATCGGGGTTCGTGGGCACAATCGCGACCCAGTGGATGAAGCTGGTCTTCAGGATCTCCCGGCCATGGATCAAGGATCCGAAATTCACGATCGTAGAAGAAGCGCGTGCTGGCGCGGGCGGATATTCCTTCCCCAGCGGACATACCCAGAGCGCCGCATCCACGCTCGGCGTTCCGGCAGTTTCCGTGAAACAGCGCTGGCTGAGCATTATTCTTTGGGTGCTGTATGCACTGGTCGCGATTTCAAGAATGTATCTCGGTGTACATACTCCGCTGGACGTGGGCGTATCCCTTGTGATAGGCCTGCTGCTGATTTTCCTCATGCGGCCTATCTTCCGCAGCGGGAGCTCAAAGAGGATGTATATCCTGTTCTCAGTCCTCACACTGATCGCGATAGCGTATGTGATTTATACGAATGTGTATCCCTTCCCGGCGGATGTGGAAATGGATAACCTGGAGTCCGGAACCAAGAACGGTTATACGCTGCTGGGCGCAATTGCTGGCATGTTTGTTGCTTACTGGCTGGACGATCGCTTTATCCACTTCTCTGTTGAGGCTTCCATACCCGCGCAGATCGTGAAATCCGTTGTCGGACTGGGACTTATTATGGTGATCCGTTCCGGGCTCAAAGCGCCTCTGAACCTGCTCTTTGACGATTCCATGGCTGCCCATGCAGTGCGCTATTTCGTCATGGTCGTGTTCGCGGGTGCGGTCTGGCCGATCACATTCCCATACATCTGCCGACTGTTTCCCAAAAAGAAAAAATAACCCTGCCGTGTTTCAGGCAGGTTAATAACTGTCAGATGGCGCTCTCCTTTGCGGGGAGCGTTTTTACTCGTCTGGACCAATGAGTGAACCACGAGGACGGTAAGCTGATGGGGTCATACCGAACTGAGCTGTAAATGCATGGCAGAAGGCGGAATGGTCGGTATACCCGCACTTGCGGCCAGCGGTGAGCGCAGGCTCGCCGTCAGCCAGGAGCTCGCTCGCGTACAGCAGGCGCTTCAGACGGATATACGCATGCGGTGCATACCCGGTAGCCGCCTTGAAACGGTGCTGGAATGAGGAGCGGCTCATATACAGACGTGATGCCAGCGCGTCGCAGGACAGGTTCGCTCCCAAGTGCGCCTGAATATAGTGAAGTGCCTGCTGGATTTTTTCATCTGTGTCTGCGGCAGCGAGAGCTGAATCTCCTTTTTCTTCCGGAGAACGGCAAATGAGAATCATGAGCTCTGTAAGTAATGCTTCCGACAGCGCAGGACCATAAGGGGAATCATCCTTGAGCGCTTTTTCAAGACGAATGAAGAGCTGGTAGATAGCGGCGCGGTCGGCGTCACTGAGGCGCAATAGACAGCGTCCGTCACGGCGTGCACGCGCGAAACAGGCGTTCAATCCTCCTGCCTCGGCAGCCTGCGCTGACAGGTACCCGCTGTCCAGATAGAGGATATAACGCTCATAAGGGATATCCTCATCTGCATGCATCTTATGCAGCTGGCCATAGGCAACCAGGATAAGGTCACCGGGCATGAGTTGAACGGTCTCGCTCTCGACCGTATATTCGGCATGTCCGCCGATAAAAAAGACGAGCTTATCAAAGGCGTGGTAATGCCAGCCAACGTCCAATGCCTGCTGGTCCACAGTATGAAAAAGGCGGAAACGCTCATACAGATAACCGCGTTGATTTCCATCAGGCTGCATGTCATTTCTCCTTTCGGATATAACGGATTTCAAACTCGCGAAGCTTCATGTACCAGTCGGGCCGTTTGCGGCGGCCGCTCTGGAAGCCAAGCAAATAGTCGAGGGTATGCAGAGGTTCGTCATGCCGCGCGATGCGCGTTTCTTCTTTCGGGATACGCGCCTTGCAGCCCCGGCAGCGCATATGCGCCGAGATCCGGCAGATCGCCTTGGCGCGGAACATATGGTAATCGCTAGTAACGATCAGGACACAGGGATGGGCGGCATCCAGCAGCCTGCGTGCATTTTTAAAGTTCTCGACCGTAATCTGGGACTGGTCTTCGCAGAGAATTGCAGTCTCAGGGACTCCCAGGGAGATCAGCATACTGCGCATGACCCGGGCTTCCGAAACGGGTGTGCCCGGCGTCTGTCCGCCACAGCAGATGATGCGCGGCGCACGGCCTGCCTTATAACAGGAAGCAGCTGTTTCGACCCTCAGGGACAGCTCATGTGTCGGGCTTCCGTCCGGCAGCAGTTTCAGCCCCAGCAGCAGGATCGCGTCAAAGACCTTCATAAGCTGTTCCTTTCTGTTAAAAATCCGTACTATTATAGCAAAACATGGTAAAACGCGCAAGACACAGAAAGCGCTTGCCTGCCGAAGTGTTTGCGTGTAAAATTGAGAAAACAGAGCGAATTGGAGGAGAAACAGATGCTGGAACAGTCTAAACGTTTTGCCCTGGAGGGAAATCCTGTCACAGCTGTTCCGTGCGGCAACGGACATATAAATCATACTTTCCGCGTCACGACAGATACCGGCAGGCGCTATATTCTTCAAGGCGTCAATGAGCATGTTTTTCCGGATGTGGACAGCCTGATGCGCAACATTATCCTTGTCACGGAACACCTTCGTCTCCATGGTGCCGAACCCGTGCTGACAGTCGTGCCGACACTTGACGGAAGGCCTTATGACCGTGACGAAAAGGGACAGGTATGGCGCGTATACGAGTTCATTGAGAATGGTGTGTGCCTTGAAGCCGCGGAGACGGAAAAGGACTTCTATCAGAGCGCTGTGGCCTTCGGACGTTTTCAAAGACTGCTCAGGGACTTCCCGGCAGCGGAACTGGTGGAAACAATTCCGCACTTTCATGATACGCCCAAACGCTATGCTGATTTCAGAAAAGCCCTGGAAGAGGACCGACTCGGCCGTGCGGCAGGGGTGAAGGAAGAGATCGCTTTCGCACTTGCACGGGAAGGGGAGGCGGCGAGCATTACGGAACCCCTGAAGAAAGGGACGCTGCCGCTTCGCGTGACGCATAACGATACCAAGCTGAACAATGTTCTGCTGGATAAGATTACCGGGGAACCGCTATGCGTGCTCGACCTGGATACGGTCATGCCTGGCGCTGCGGCTTATGATTTCGGGGATTCCATCCGCTTTGGCGCTAATACCGCAGTAGAAGATGAAACGGATCTGAGCCTTGTTTCACTCTCGCTTCCACTGTATGATGCGTATGTGCGCGGATTCCTCAGCGAATGCGGGGAAGGAATGAGCATGGAAGAGCTCATGTCTCTGCGCACAGGCTCGAAGCTAATGACGCTCGAATGCGGTATCCGTTTCCTTACTGATTACCTGCAAGGTGACACTTATTTTTCAATCAGCCGTCCCGAACATAACCTGGACCGCTGCCGTACGCAGTTCCGCCTCGTGGCGGATATGGAACGTAAATGGGACGAAATGGGAGAGATCCTGCTGCAAAATAAAAAAACAGACGCCTGAAACGTCTGTGGGATGATATAATCTGATCAGGACTTGCGGTTTAGCTTTTTCATGTGGCTGATCGTCGCGCGTGCGGCGATGCCCGTGATCGCGCCGCATGCAAGACCTACAAACAGCAGGATGGCCATATAATAGAGCAGCTGTGAAGTCTGCAGTATGATCATTGCGAGCAGGACCTGACCGACATTGTGAAGGACACCGCCTGCCATACTCACTGCGAGGATCGAGAAATTCATCTTTTTCAGCAGGATCATACCCATCATACTGAGCAGACCGCCTGCAAACGCATACATCATGGCGGACACACCGCCGAAGAGCAGCCCGGACAGGATCACCTTGAGGACCATCAGCACGAACGCGGTCGGGGCATCCATCATGTACAGCGCAAACAGAAGCACGCCATTGCTGAGGCCGAGCTTGATGCCCGGCACACCGACAGTGATGGGGATCAGGCTTTCAATAAAGCCGAGCACCAGCATGACGGCGGTCAGCAGTCCGCACTGGGCGATTTTCTGAGTGGTTAGGCGTTTTTTGCGCATGATTGCCTCCAGGCTGAAGATGAGTGTATTATAAACGGAGTTGTAAAAAAATACAAGGGGGAGGAAGGAACGGTGGCATACATGATAGTCTATATTCTTTGCCTGTCGGGCAGCGCGCTGACGGCTGCACTGGGTAGCAAACGCTCGGCATATGCAATGGCCATAACCCCTCTTGCCCTGACGTTTGTTGTATATATCGCGGGATTATGCGGTGCCTTGAATGCGGGTGTATACGCCGCGTACACCCTCGCCGCTGCCGCATGGATCGCCGCGATCATCATTGCTGTATTGCACCGTGATGTTCGTGAGACCGCGAAACGCTTTTTTACGCCGGCATGGCTGATATTCACAGTACTCACCGCGTTTCTTGCACTAGGCGCACACAGGATGCAGGTGCATACCTGGGACGAGTTCTCACACTGGGCATACTCAGTCCAGGAAATGCTGCTGAACGGACAGCTGTATACATCCAAACTGTCAGATGACTTTTTCAAGGCATACCCGCCGCTCATGCCGCTGTGGCAATACATGTGCCAGCTGATATATGGGGAAAAGGCGATCACGGACGGGCTGCTCTATTTCTGTGAACAGCTGCTGGCTGGATGTGTGCTGATGCCCTTCCTGTACCGTCTGCATTGGAAGCGCCCGCTGCCGGTTATTCTGGCGGCGCTTGCGGTCATTGGGCTTCCGGCAGCTGTTTACGGGGACCATTTTGAACTTCTTTATATCGACAGTTATCTGGGTATCTTTGCCGGTGCGGCTTTTGCGATGATCGCGCTGAATTTGTGGAAGCGCCCGCTCGGCATCGCGTGCCTTGCTCTGACAGAAGCGGCGCTGGTTCTTACCAAGGATTCAGGTCTGGCCTTTGCGGCTGTTTCATTGCTGTATCTCCTCATCCTGGTGGTCACAGATAAGGACCGCCCGCGCCGCTGGACTGCTTTCCTGTTTGTCTGCGCAGCGGTTGCCGCGGCCAAACTCAGCTGGAGCCTGCACCTGAGCGCTTGCAGTATTGCTTCGAGCAGTCTGAAGATCGATCTGGCAGATTTCAGACTGCTGCTTACCGGTGGTGCTCCCGACAGCTACAGGCATGAAGTCATTGCCAATCTCGGCCAGTTCCTGGTACTTGACGACACGCTGCGGCTGACTGTGTTCAATATTCCGGTATCTTACCTGGTGGTAATGCTGCTTCTCAGCATTGGCACGGGTTTCCTTTGCGCAAAACGGCGTGACGGAGTATTGCTTTCATTATCACTGGTCATATGCACGGCGATATATCTTTTCGGGATTCTGATGCTTTTCCTGTACTTTTTCGCTCCGTATAACGGATTACGGCTGATCTCCGCGGGAAGGTACATTAAGAGCATGGTGCAATGCCTCTTCGTTGTATGTGCAGCATGTGCACTTTGGCGGACAGACGGC
>JAFYDF010000016.1 GCA_017544935.1 Clostridia bacterium | reverse complement strand
GTTTGGAATCGGGACGGATTAAAGGAAATCCGCATTGTTGTGAATGGAGAGATTGTCAAGACCCTGCCTGCATCTGGCAGTCATTTCATGGAACAGATATCTGTTCAGCGTGAATGGACAAGTCTTGACTGGATCGTGATTGAGGTGCTGGGCGCTAACTGCTGTCAGTATGCGCTGACAAATCCGATAATCATTGCATAGTATTGTGCTTTCAGCCGGAGAAAACTGGCTTTGCAATTTGATCATAAGAAAGGGTGCAACAAACATGAAGAAGTTCACTGCTCTGATTCTGACTCTGATGATGCTTGTCTCTGCTGCTGCATTTGCCGAAACTGTTACTGATACTCTTACTCAGAATACCGAAGAAGTAATAATCATCGATATGTCTGCACCAACGTTCGAAGTCGGTGACGACAGTGCAGAGTATAAAGTCGAGGGCGCATCAGGATGGAATGTTGTCACAGCCTATGTTAAGATTGCTGCAGGCGATGACGTGCTGTTCAATGGCCCGGTGACGATTACTTCAGATAATCTGTCAGTGGCTGAATTCACCCTTGCTGCAATATATGAGGTCGGCTGCGGACAGGAAGGCCTGGAAGCAGGGTTTGTAACATCTATCGGGGATTATGTATCAGGTACCGATGCAAACGGTAATTATGTATACTGGGGATACAGCGTGAACGGAAAATATGTTCCGCATACCTGCACAGACATGAAAGTGCTCGAAGGATATTATATCAGCTGGGATTTCATGACGTACAATGCTGATGCGGGCTTCGATACTGCTGCAGTGCTTCCCTGTGGATATCCGGCTCCATTCGAAGTAGGAGAGGATGAAGCAGAATATGCGGTTGAAGGTGCCTCAGGCTGGAATGTAGCAAAAATCAATATGAAGATTACAGCCGGTGAAGATGTGCTCTTTAATGGTGTCGTGACGCTGACATCTGATTCGCTGACTGTTGCTGAGGCTACCTTAGGCGCTGTCTATGAGGTCGGGTGCGGACAGGAGGGCCTGGAAGCTGGTTTTGTGACATCCATCGGTGATTATGTTGCCGGTCCGGATGCAGACGGAAACTATGTATACTGGGCAAACGCTGTCAATGGTATTTACCTGCCCTTTGCCTGCAACGAGTTCCGCCTGCTTGACGATGACTATGTGCAGTGGGACTTTGTTGCATATTCCGCTCAGTAAACTATATCGTGTGGCGCAGGCTGGCATAATGTCTGTCTGCGCCGCTGTGTATCATCAATCTGCGAGGTGATGTGGAATGAAGTTGCTTAAGCGCATCATTGCATTGCTTTTATGTGCATTACTTCTGCCCTTTACTGTTTCTGCCTCCTCTGTTCAGGATATCAATGACGGAGTGGTGAGAATTGCCCTGCTTATAGCCGGGGATCTGGGAGATATGTCATTCTGGGACAGTGCCAATGCAGGCATGATGAAGTTTGCTGCCGATCATCCCGAAGTTGTCGTGGATGTTATTGAGATGGGTTCTTCAGATACATCCAAGTATGAATCCACCCTTACAAAGATATGCAATGCATCATATGACCTGATCATTGTCGGATCAACCGATATGCGGGAACCCCTTCAGCGTGCGTCCAAAAAGAAAAAATACGCTGACCGCCATTTCATCATCTTTGATACCGAAATAAAAGATGAAAAGGCCGCCGATTATCCTAATGTGCATTCCATAATGTTCAGCCAGAACGAGGGAGGTTACCTGGCTGGCACACTTGCTGCATTGCTTTCCGCTGAAGCGGGTGCTGTTAATACAGCATTTATTGGCGGAACAAAAAATGATATCATTAATGACTTTGGCAGCGGTTTCATGCAGGGAGTCCGTGATGTAAACGCTGCGAAAGGAATCAGCATCGGCGCTTATAATGCATATATCGGAGACTTTATCAACAGTCCCAAAGGTTCATCATTAGCAGCATCCTTCTATTCGTCTGGCGTTGAGGTGCTCTTTGCAGCTGCTTCTCAGGCCGGCCTTGGCTGTATTGATAGCGCTAAGAACAGCGGCAAGCTGATAATCGGTGTCGACTCAGACCAGTATTCATATTATGCCGACAGTGACCCGGATAAAGCCTCACATATTGTGACTTCCGCACTTAAACGTGTAGACCTGGCGCTTTATGACTGCTGTGAACAGTTCCTGGCGGGAACATTGACATATGGGGATCTTGCAGTGCTGGGCGTGAAAGAGGGAATGATCGGCCTGGTCGGAAATGAGAATTACCGCATGCTTGTTTCTGAAGAAATCCGTGCATATGTTGATGATGTGACAGCCCGGATCGCCAATGGCACTCTGACGGTAGAATCAGGATTAAAGCGGTACACGAAACAGGATTCTCTGAATGCCCTGTTTGACTCTCTTGATCCAACCAAGTGATTTGAAGCATAAACGGCCATGAATGAAGTGCTCTGCATGAAGAATATCACCAAACGCTATGAAAACGGGGTGCTCGCAAACGAGAATGCCTCTTTTTCGCTGTGCAAAGGTGAGATTCATGCCATTGCCGGTGAGAATGGAGCAGGCAAGTCTACGCTCATGAAAATCCTTTTCGGTGCTGAGCAGCCGACAGAAGGCGTGATTGAGCTTTCCGGGAAACAGGTGAAAATCACATCACCCAAAGTAGCAACACGCTTGGGCATTGGAATGGTCTATCAGCACTTTATGCTGGTAGATGAGCTGCCGGTCTACCTGAATGTCTTTCTGGGCATCGAGAAACGTCGCGGGATACTGCTGGACAAGCAGGCTATGATCAGGGAAACATATGAGCTGTGCCGGAAATACGATATGCCTGTGGATCCAATGGCGCCGTGCGGAGAACTGCCTGTCAGTCTCCGTCAGAAAGTGGAGATCCTGAAAGTGCTGGCGAGAAAAGCCGAGATCATCATTCTTGATGAACCTACGGCTGTCCTTACGCCTCAGGAAACAGAACAACTGTTCAGACAGCTGCGTATTCTTCGCAATGATGGACACACCATTGTGATCATTACGCATAAGCTGAAAGAAATGAAAATGCTGTGTGACAGGATTACTGTCATGCGTCAGGGGAGAACAGTAGGCGTAGTAAACGCAGCAGATGTGACCGAACAGCAGCTCTCAGAATTGATGGTCGGCAACGCGGTACTTTTGAAAGTGAATAAGTCACCAGCACATCCAGGAAAAATCGTGGCAGAGATGCAGAAGGCGGTTGTTCCGGGATCAGGAAGACTCAGACTGGACAATGTCAGCTTTTCGGTGAGAGCAGGGGAGATTCTTTGCTTAGCCGGTGTGGAAGGAAACGGTCAGCAGCAGGCAGCAGAATGCATGACAGGGCAGATTGCATATCAGGGAAGTGTCAAGGTGCTGGGACAGGAAGTGTCCGGAAGGTCTGTCCGTACGATCCGTAATCTGGGTATGGCACATATCCCGGAAGACCGCATGACAATGGGAACTGATCAGCAGGCTTCTTTGCATGAAAACCTGATTTCTGTGGACTTTGGAAGCAACACTCGGTTGGGGTTCCTCCGGAATAAAAAACTAAGGCTGCGTTCCGAACAGCAGCTTATGGACTTTGGAGTCAAGGGACAATATCATACTCCGATCGCTCTTCTTTCCGGTGGCAACATGCAGAAGGTGGTTGTGGCCCGCGAACTGAGCCAGAGCCCTAAACTAATAATAGCGGACCAGCCGACCAGAGGCGTGGATGTCGGGGCAATAGCGTTCATTCATGAAAAGCTTGTTTCTCTCCGTGATAAAGGATGCGGTATTGTTCTGGTGTCTGCTGACATGAGCGAAGTGCTGTCTCTTTCAGACCGTATCCTGGTATTTCATGAAGGACAGATTGTTGCAGAAATAACAGATGTCGGAAATACTTCCGAGCAGCAGCTGGGAAGATATATGCTAGGTATTGACAGAATGGAGGCCGGATCATGAAACATAGATTCGTCAGGCCTCTGCTGAATATCGTTGTGCGGCTTGCGCTTGCTGTCGCGGTGGCTGCAGTTGTCCTGACAGGCGCGTGCTTACTCTTGAAAGGCAATATTGAAGAGGTAATGGCGGCTTTCTTCCTTGGACCGCTTGAAGACGAATATGCTGTTGCAGAAATCCTGCGTGAGGCCGTACCGCTGATATTTACAGGCATCGCTGTTTCTCTGATGGTGCGCTGCGGACAGTTCAATATGTTCGTGGAAGGAGCATTTTTCGGGGGAGCATTCCTTGCAGGAGTACTTGCACCAATGCTTGGCGAGCATGCTGTCATTACTCCGCTTTTGACGATTCTTGCAGGCGCGGCTGCAATGGGAATACTCGGATATATTCCCGCAAAGATGAAGTCTTCTTTGGGTGTCAATGAATTCGTTTCAAGCCTGATGCTCAACTATATTGTGTTCTGGGTGGTTATGTATCTGATTCATGGAATTGCAGCGGATCCAGATTACCCGAATGCTACACCTTATTTGGAAGATACGATGAGGCTGCCGCTTCTGAACGAGGACACGGAACTATCTTCCAACCTGGTAATTGCTCTGGCCATAGCAGTATGCAGCGGACTCTTCCTGTTTAAAACTAAATGGGGATATGCTCTGAGAATAACAGGGGATAATCCTTCCTTTGCGGATTATTCCGGCATTTCGTCTGATAGATATGTAACTGCTTCCCAGGTTATAGGCGCTTCTCTGGCAGGAATGGGCGGAGCCGCATTCCTTCTGGGAAACTATTACCGCTTTCAGTGGTCTTCCCTTCCGAATTATGGCTTTGATGGGTTTGTGATTACATCCATTGCTGGAAATAACCCTTATGCTGTTCCGGCTGCAGCACTTTTCCTGGGATACCTGCGGGTTGGCGCACTTCAGGTAAGCCGCCTTGGAGATATTCCGAATGAAGTGATCTACGTCATTCAGGCGATCATCATCATTCTGTTTGGCGCACACTTCTTCTTCCATGCCAGGAGAAAGGGAGGTGCGGGCAATGCTTGATTGGGTATTATCCGAATCCTTTCTGATGAATGTGATCGCATATGCGATTCCTATCATTTTTGCAGCATGTGCGTCTCTGATCTCCAATAAAGCGGGTATATCGGCTATCAATATAGAAGGTGCAATGAGTGTTGCTGCCGTTGCCGGCGCACTTATGAGCCACTTCTCCGGAAGCTGGATAGTGGGATTGGCTTTCGCGATGACTGCAGGCGTCCTGATGATGATGCTTCTGGCGTTGGCAGCACTTTGGCTCAGGGCAGACAGCTTCCTGAGCGGTATCGCCCTTAACACATTTGCTTCGGGCATATGCCTGCTGATTGTAAAGGGCGTACTGAATGGGCGCACTGACTCTTCAACAGCTCCCAGCGTAATGGTCCCCCAAGTCAGGTTTCCTTTACTGAGCGATGTGCCTGTTGTAGGGAAAGCAATTTTCAGTCAGAACCTGCTGTTCTACATCATGCTGGCTGTGCTTGCTTTTCTGGTTGTACTTTTGAATTGTACAAAACTGGGCGTTCAAATAAAAACTGCAGGTTATCATCCTGAAGCGAGCGAGTCGGTTGGCGTAAGCGTAAAACGGACACGTGTGATTGCGCTGGTGATCTGTGGTGTGATGGCGGGCTTGGGCGGAGCATATCTATCCATGGCGAACCTTGGCTATTTTTCTGCAGGTATGGTATCCGGACGCGGATTCATGGGGATCGCAGCTGAAGCGATGGGAGCCGGCGCCCCTATAAAGGCAGGACTGTTTGCGCTGCTGTTTGGCGCAGTTGATTATTTTGCGGTTGGCGGGCAGACTGTTCTTTCATTCCCTTATGAACTTCTCAATACGCTTCCGTATCTTATGACGTTGATAACTCTGATCATTTATGCAACCGCGCAAAAAAGGAAGAAAGGTTGACGATTGATGGCCAAAAAAGCCTGGGAGATAGAAATGGAAACCATGCAGAATTCCATTCCTGTCGTGCTTCGTGAAGAAGAGCAGGGATGGAACTATGCAGGTACTCTTGAAAAGGTCGAAGATGCCGCAGTTGCTATGAAGTGGAAGAGCAATGTCCCGGGATCACATGCTGAAGAGCATGTTATTATTGGCGCCATGCAGGATATGGGCAATATGGGATATGATGTTTCTGCTGCTGAGGCATTGATTGAAAAAGGACAGAAATATCTTGCTGACGGCAATAAATCTGCTCTGGCTGGTCATACAGCAAGAACGTGGCATGTGATGATGAATTCTCCCAAGATTCCGGATCATCCATATTGGAAGCATACGATCTATGAATCGTTTGAACAGTATGAAAAGAAAGTGGATTTCCCGGTGTATAGCTATGATATGTCTGGCGAAGACTTCCTGTGTCGCACGTATCTTGGGTGGCAGGGGCAGATTGTTGCTGGGGCTATCGGAACTGCCGTGGAAGGGTATCTTACACATAACATTCGGAAAGTATTTGGTGAAATCTACGATTATCCACGCACACCAAATACCTTTAATGATGATATAACATATGAGTTGGCACTGCTTAAGGCAGTTGAAAAGTCAGGCAAAAACATAACTTCTGCAGATATCGCTGAACAGTGGGTCGCTTTGGTTCCAATGGGCTGGTCTGCGGAAGAAGTTGCCCTCGCGAACTTGAAATTAGGCGTATTCCCGCCAAAGAGCGGATATATGAACAATCCATACCGCGAATGGATCGGAGCACAAATGCGAGGCGTAGTATGCGGACAATTATTTCCGGGAAAGCCTCAGGAGGCAGCTAGGTTGGCCTGGATGGATGGCCAGGTATCGCATCATAACAATGGAATACTGGGTGAAGTCTTCAATGCAGTAATGGCCAGCCTTTCATATGTTGAATCAGATGTACGGAAAATCGTTGAACTGGCTATCACTATGATTCCGGATGACAGTGAGTATTATACGGTTGTCAGGTTTGCGTGGAACGAGTGCTTGAAGCATGGCAATTGGGAAGATGCTTGGAAGATTTGTGAAAAGAAATATGAACGGTATAATTGGATTCATGCTTACCCCAATGCGGCAGCGGAGGTAATTGCATTGTACTTTGGGAACGGTGATTTTGATGAAACAATGCATATTATCGCAATGTGCGGCTGGGATGTTGACTGCAATGCTGCACAGATTGCCACAGTTGTAGCAGCAGCTAAAAAAGCAGAACTCAATAAAAAGTGGACGATTCCGATTGGAGACAGACTTGATACGTATATGCGGGATATCAAAGAACTGAGTATTGACAAATTAAGCCAGTACACATGTAAACTGGCTCGGATACTAAACGACTGAGCATAACACGATAACAAGCGGTTATACGCATTAGTACGCATTACAAACCGGAATTAACACTGCTAGAAACAATATGTGAGAGCTTTAGCAACAGGCATTATAAGGAAAAGCTGTTGGTAATGCTCTTTTTGTAATCAGGCGTTTTGTAAGTTTGTACTAAAGCTGTACATGGCAGGAAATGGGAATGTTGCGGAGAAAAATACTAGGTTATGATGAGTATTATTTTCCGGATATAAAGAAGGAGGAACCAGCATGAATCGCAAACAGATCAAAGAAATCCTGAACAAAACAGACATGGTGCGCTTCAGCTGCACGCCCGAAGAAAAAGCCGCAGCTGAATATCTGAAGTCTCTGTGTGAGGAGCGTGGAGTAGCAGCATATCTGGAATCTTTTGATGTTGACATGGCTACAATTAATAAGGCAGTACTGACGGCAGATGGACATGAGATCCCCTGCAAGGGATACAGACTGTGCGGTACCGGATGCGTTGAGGCGCCACTGTGCTATCTTCCTAATACGAATCCCGCTTCTCTGTCAAAGGCAAAGGGAAAAATCGTTCTGCTGGATACCGGCATTTCCTACTGGACCTATCAGGACCTGCTGGATGCGGGCGCTGTCGGGTTTATTACATATGACGGTGACGTGCATTATGCCGACCGCGACATTGATACGAAAATGCTGCGCCCGTATGTTTCCAAGGGCAGAAAAGTACCGTGCGTCAATATCAATGCCAAGGATGCGTTTGCACTGGTGAAAGCCGCGCCTAAGATGGTCTGCATCTGTGTGGAGCAGACAGAAGGCGTCGAAAAATCTCACAATGTGATTGCCGAGATTCCGGGTACAACGGATGAATGGATCGTTCTGACCGCGCATTATGATACGACGCCGCTGTCTCACGGCCTGTATGATAACATGACCGGCTGCATTGGCCTGCTCGGCATTCTGGACGCGCTGAAAGCCAAGACGCCGCTTCGCTATGGCCTGCGGTTCATCTTCTGCGGCAGC